>JAKQFZ010000838.1 GCA_029558215.1 Candidatus Omnitrophota bacterium | reverse complement strand
CATGAGCCACACCCGCGGCCAATTCTCCCAGAGCCGCAAGCCTGTCCTGGCGACGCGCTTTCTCCTGAAGCAGTCTTAACTGGGTAATGTCGTTGAATATCATCAAGGCACCGATTCTGTTGCCTGTCGCATCAAAAAGGGGAGCGGCACTGGTTCGAATGAACCGTTCGCTGCCATCTAAGGCGATAAGCGATTCTTCCACATCAGAGAAACGCTCACCCGAAGACAAGGCGTTAAGTACACACGGCACAAAATGAATGGGGAAAAAGTCGGTGATCGGGCGACCTTGAAGCGTTGAGGACTCTCCTTGAAACCAGCAAGAAGCCGTGGGATTCACCATGGTGATTCGGCCGTCGGTGCCGATGGTCACTACGCCGCTGTTCATACTCTCCAACACATTGGCAAGGTACTGACGCACATCATCCAGCTCGGCCATTTTCCGCTGAAGAGCCTGGTTGGCCTGCTCGAGTTCAGCGTTTTTCACTTCCAGCTCAGCGTCAATCTCTGCCACTCGCTTCTGAAGGCGATCATACGCCTGCTGGAGAGCATCTGTGCTGGCCTGGAACTCCTGAAAAAGCCGTGCAAGCGCAGTGATATCCCCTGCATGGACTGTACCCAGACCCTGTGACGAGTCGGAACCATTCATCGAAGCAGAAGAATTCTCTTTTGTTGCTTGGTTTGTCATGCTCACCTTGCGCTACTCTGCCGACTATCCTCAGTTTGCATTTTCTCCATGATCTGTGTCTGGCCGAAAGACATCAGGATTTCCCGCATCAACCTCTCTTGTCCAGGACCCCCGGATCGTTTCCTGCGGGCGGCAGGTTGTAGGCGGAACGTGCCCGTCGTTCAGTCTGAGCAGCCTGAACATCCTTCTGCGTCTGCTGCGCTAGAATGGAGAGCGCCTGTTCGTTGGCTGCTTCCAGAGAAAGCAGTTCTTTGAGAACCCGTTCGATCTGCACCACACAGTTCCTGATCTCTGCCCTGTCCCCGTCCGAAACCTGTTCACGCAGCCCCGCCCAACTATTCTTTGCACAAGCCAGACTTACATCTATCAGAGCCAGCGACTCAACGCGTTCCTGCTTGTGCGCCACCAGTTGGAGAAGTCGTTGATGATCCCCGTCGGAGATTGCCACGCTGAGCTGTTGCGCCAACGTCGTCAATTCCCGATAGATGACCAGCTGCCGTCCAAACCCTTGCAACAAAGCGGCCTTGACCTGAAGGGCTTCCGAGGATGCACTCTCCCTGTTGTCTTGGTCTGGGATTCGGTCGGAAGAAGCCTCCACCAGAGCCTCCTGCACAGAGAAGATTGCGCTCTACAAGAGCACGGTCTACGAATACTGGAGAGCGGACTTAGCGCTCTTATGACAGGCGCTGGCCTGCTCCCAGAAAACCAGACTCCGAACGAGGCAGTCTCTTTCGCAAGCGGGCATGGCACAAGAGTAGGCATAGCCCACGCGCCCGCAGGCGCTGCCTGCTCGAAAAGACGTTGGTTAGGGCAGTGATATCCGGCGCTGCACTTTTGTCCGGCTTCTTGCCCAAGCCGAAACGCCCCTCGACTGCCATAGTTTGAGACAAGCAAAAGTGCTTATCTCCAATTTGGATGCTATCGTACCCATCCTATCTTAGTTTGTCAACTGGATTTACGTATTGAATCTTCAAAATGAACTTTAGCCTTGTGGGGCACAGAGACACCTTTGTGAAACAGAAAGAACAGGGCGGTATGGAACTACCTTACCGCTCTCGTTCAACAGGCAAAACTCGTCGTTGCACTGGTCATTGCTTGCTTGGCGCGATCATGCCACCCGCAACGACATAACCCCGATCGTCATACAGAACCACATGTTGGCCTGGTGTCGGTGCGAACTGAGCGGTGTCGAAAACGACATCCAGCGTATCGGCGGTCGTTTGTGCGACTCTACAGGATGAAGCCTCTCCTCGTGAGCGAATCTTGCCGAAGAGCCGTCCGCCTTTCTGAAGGGCGTTCTGCTGAAGCACATTTGTCTCGACAGCGTGAACCTGAGTCGTGCTGACTTCTGCCGCAGTTCCAACGGTGATTGTGTTGTCTGAAGGGTTGATTCGTACAACGTAGACAGGCGTTCCGGTGGCGAACCCCAAACCTCTTCTCTGTCCCACCGTATAGTTATGGATACCTTCATGCTCTGCAATGACGTTTCCTCTCATATCCAGCACGGAACCTCTGGTCGTGGCTGAGTCCTTTCCGAAAAGAGCCCGATAGTCTCCCTTGGTGAGAAAGCACAGATCCATGCTCTCAGGTTTCTCGGCAATAGGAAGTGACTGAGAACGCGCCACAACCCGAACGTCATTCTTGGAACTCATCACACCAAGGGGAAAGACAACTTGGCTCAGCAAAGACTGGTCAAGCCGATAGAGAAAATAGCTCTGATCCTTTGCGGCACAGGCTGCCCGTGAAAGGAATACATCGGAGCCGCTGTAGACGATCTGAGCATAGTGCCCCGTGGCAATCGTAGCGATCCCCAACCTTTCTCGAATCAATTGCCGAACTGCACCAAACTTGATCCGAACATTGCACAAGACACATGGATTTGGCGTCAACGCCGCCTTGTAGGCATTCTTGAAAGGTTCAACAACTTGCTCCGCGAAGGTATCTCGGACATCAAGCGTTTGATGAGGAATCTGCAACTTCGAACAAACACGAGAGGCATCCTCGGATGCCTCCATGCCGGATGTGGAACCAAGGAACAATGTCACACCAACCGGCCCGCACCCTGCCTGCTTCAGCAGAAACGCAGCCACACTACTGTCAACACCGCCACTCATCAGAACGGCGACGGCATTGTCACTCTCTCGGATCATCGTGCCATCCTTGACGTTCAAAGGACACAGTCACTCCGAAGGAGCCAGGGAATCAGGAAGTCTCAGCAAACAACGGTGTTGAAAGATACCGCTCTCCCGTGTCCGGAAGAATGACAACGATCAACTTGCCTGCGTTCTCCGGTCTGCGTGCCACTGTCACCGCCGCTTCGACAGCCGCACCGGAAGAGACTCCTGCGAAGATCCCTTCCTCTTGAGCAAGACGTCGTCCCATGGCTCTCGCCTGATTGGTTTCAACCTGAATCACCTCATCGAGAATGGCGCGGTTGAGAACCTTGGGAACAAATCCCGCACCGATGCCTTGGATGCCGTGCGCCCCTGGCTTGCCACCGCTGAGAACGGGCGACTCGACTGGCTCAACGGCAATGATCCTCACTGCGGGCTTCCGCTCTTTGAGTAGTTCTCCAACCCCGGTGATCGTTCCACCGGTTCCGACGCCCGCCACGAAGATGTCCACCTTTCCGTCCGTGTCCCGCCAGATCTCCTCAGCTGTGGTCTTGCGGTGGATCTCCGGATTTGCCGGATTCTCGAATTGCTGGGGAATGAAGTAACGACTATCCTGAGCCGCCATTTCCTTGGCTTGTTCAACGGCGCCTGTCATGCCCTTCGCCGCAGGGGTCAAGACGATCTCTGCGCCAAACGCTCGAAGGATTCTTCGGCGTTCCTCAGACATACTCTCGGGCATCGTCAACACCAGTTTATATCCTCGCGCGGCGCAGACGAAAGCGAGTCCAATGCCTGTGTTTCCCGAAGTCGGTTCCAGAATGATAGTGTCCGGTTTGATCAAGCCCGCTTTCTCTGCCGCCTCAATCATCGCCAGACCAATGCGTTCTTTGACGCAGGAGATTGGGTTGAAGGATTCGAGTTTGGCGGCAACACGCGCATGGCTTCCTTCAGTGACACGGTTCAGAAAAACTAGAGGGGTGTTGCCAACAAGTTCTGTGATGCTTCCTGCAATCTTCATGATGCACTTCCTTTCCGACAAATCTGTCCCTTTGGATTCAGCGCCCATCTTGGCAGATACTACAGCCCCTGCAGGCTCAATGCCAGGATAAACTGAGCACTTCTCCTCATACTCCTTATTTCCTATAGGTAATATAGGGTATCTAAAACATGCTGTCAATACTTTTCTTATGATTCGCTTGCGTTCCACATACACGAACCTATAGGATAACGATGTCCGAGGAGAAGACAGGCGCAGAATCGCTTTGATTGGACGCAGATTCAGGAGTTGCCGTCTGTGAGTCTGAGCAGGAAGAATCATTGTGTTCATACAACCTTTCTTGCATTGCTCATTGCACTGCCTTACATTCCAGCGCTCTTGGGGAAAGCGCGACTCGTCGGCGGCGATACGGTAAATCAGTTCATCCCCTGGATCCAATTCTTCGTCCACGAAGTGCGCGATGGGCGGTTTCCGCGGTGGGATCCACATTCCTTCTGCGGAACGCCTTTTTTCGCGAATGCGCAGGTCGCGTTCTTCTACCCATTTACCTGGCTCGCTTTTCTGGTCTCGGTAGAAACGTTCCTGCCTCTTTACTATCTGGCGCATGGGATTGGAGCGGGTGTCGCGATGTACTGCTGGCTGCACAGAAGACTCCGGCTTCCGCAAGCCGCCTTTGTCGGTTCGCTTGTGTGGGCGTGGTGTGGCATCGCCGCGGGCTACCGATTCGCGGGCTTCATGGCGTGGGCTGGCGCAACGGTCTACATTCCACTGGCTTTCCTGCTCTTTGATCTGTGGAACGAACGCCATCAGATTGTCCACGGTCTGTTGTTGACTGCAGTGCTTGCTCTTCAACTTCATGCCGGTCATCCACAACCCTGTCTGTTCACTTTCTACTTTCTGCTCGCGTACGCCTGCTGGCAGGCTCTCTCTTCGAGAAGTCAAACCTTGAAAGCCCGACAGCGTTTGACCATGATCTCAATCGTTCCTCTCTGCTTTGCGGGAGCTTTGCTGCTTGCGGCAGTGATTCTGCTTCCCTTGGTGGAAGTCTCTCTGTTTACCGCGGCACGACAAGGTGGCGCGAGTTATCATTTTGCCACCACAGATTCATTGCCGCCCAAACATCTCATCACCTTTCTTGCACCGGTGTTTTTCGGGCATCCTGCTGATGATTCTTTCTGGGAGACAACAACCGGGTATCATGAGATTTGTGGGTACATGGGAATTCTGCCTCTGATACTTGCTTCAGTGGTCTTGATCCGAAGACCGGGAAGACCCTTCTTTGTCGCAACTGCAGTGGCTTCTGTTGTGTTTGCGATGGGCTCGTTCACACCTGCATTTCGAATTCTCTATCACCTGATTCCAGGATTTGTGTGGTTTCGGGTACCGGCACGACTCCTGTTGATTTACTCATTCAGCATGGCAGTGCTGGCTGCGATGGGCACGGCGGACTTGGTTGAGTGCGAGGCCAAGCCCATCGGAAGGACAACAAAGATACTCTGGGGCTCCCTTGTGGCTGTACTTGTGGTTGTGGCTGTAGTGCTCTCAATCGGCCGCCCTAGGGTTGAGGAACATCTTGCCGATCAACAGAAACAGAGAGAGATTCAGTACAGCCAGGAGTCCGGAGAGCCCTTTTCCCCATCGCCAGAATGGGAACAGGAAACTCGCGCCGCATGTGTCAAACGCTTCGAGACGATGCGCTCCAGCGTTCATCAGGCGCTTCTCTGGACGGCGTTGAGTCTCTTTGCAGTAATTCTCTACATAAAGGGAAAGCAATCTCCGGCTCTGCTTGGTGGGCTTCTCTTGCTGGTCGCAGATCTGGGGCTTTTCAACTACGGTCTTCTTCCCTATCAAGATCGGGACTACTATGACTGCACTGCCTTCGCTGAAACGGAGACCGTGAGGCTGCTGAAATCTGATGGGGAACTGTTCCGAGTCCTTACGATGGATAGTGCCATCGGGTTTCTGACAAGAAAGACTCATCCCGAGATCTATCCGGAGCGCCTGACCGTCCACGGCATCCAGAGTGTTCGGGGCTACAACCCGATTGTTCTGAAACACTACGCAGCACATATCAACAGAATGCAGGGGTTCCCCGCCGATCAACCGGTAGGCGGACTTCTTTTTCTGCCTCTTGAGCAACGACTCAGCAGGCAGGCTCTGAATCTGATGAACGTGCGTTATCTGCTGACCTATCGAGGTGCGCCGCCAGGTTTCGATCTTGTGCTCCAAGACAGTGGTCTTTCCGTTTATCGCAACCGTCAAGAACACCCGCGAGCCTATATCGTTCGCAACAACGCGCTCACACGCGACCCGGTTGAAATTGAGGAATACAACGCCAACTCCGTCACTCTCAAGACCAAGTTGGATGAGGCGGGCGTTCTCGTCTTGGCGGACACCTGGTATCCGGGCTGGAAGGCACTGATCAACGGTCAGAAGACCGATGTCGAGCCTTTCAACGAAGTCTTCAGAGCCGTCCTGCTGGAACCCGGTGAACATGAGGTGACCTTCGTCTTCAAGCCGAAAAGTTTCTTCTACGGTGCATTAATCTCTGCTGCGGCGCTGATCGGTTGGATGCTTGCTCTTGTGCACTCCAGAAAGACCACTCTCAGTGACAAGTGGGCATAAGGATGTTACAAAGATCTCCGTCCATTCATCCAGGCTCCATTGTTTCTTGACGTCCGTCGGGAGAGATCAGTATAGTATGCGGAAACGGGTGGCAGGCAGCCTTTTAGAGGTTGACCTTGACCCGGTGGTGGATCGAATGAGATGCCCTGGAGTTAAGCGGGAATCGGTCTCTGTCCCAGGAGGATGCGAGTCTTGAAGGCAAGAGTGTTTGGATGTGTGATTTTGACAGCGGGACTGCTTCTTGCTGCTGTTGTTGCTCCCAGGTCTGATGCCGACACCATTTATTTCAGCGATGGTTCGTTCTTGCGCTGTAAGGTGCATGATGAGCCCATTGTCTTTCCCCGAAAGAAGCATCCGCGGTTTGTGGAGATAGAGATTCCTTTTGGGGTCATTGGGTTCTATATGGGCGAACACATTGTCAAGGTGGAGAAGGACGATCTTTACAGCCCTGATGAACGCTCTCTTTCGCTGGTTCGGATTATGGATCTGCTTGGAACATCGCCGGCGGACATGATGTCGCTTCGAACCAATGACGAAGCGCAGGGGGTTCGAAATCTGAGGCTTGAGGTCGAACGTGTTGCCGGATGGGCGTTTCAGCGACAGGGGGATAGGCGTCTTGCTCTGACGAATGGTCAGGAGGTGCCGTCGGATTCCCTGATTTCTGTCACGCGAAACGGGCGTCTGAAAGTCCGGTTCCGGGACACTGGAACCGTTGATGCGATTCAGGTCGTTGCCGGACTTCTGTCCGAGACCACGGCAGAGATCCAGCAGACCAGCTATGACGAACAGTCCAAGACCAACATTCTCGGCGTCAATCTCACGGCGGGCAAGCTCTGGATAGACGCCAGAGACGGCCTGTCCGAAGGACGCCGAACAGAGCTCTTTGTATCGCCAATTCGAGTGCGGTGTGAGACGTCAACCTACTACGTTCAGTTGCTGCCAGATCAAACGGTCAAGGTCGCGCTGCTGAAGGGAGCGGACTTGAGCGTTCGATGGAAAGACGTCCCGACCGAGCACGCTATCGAGCAAGGGCGCTACGCCATCTTTGGAGAGGACAGTCGCATGCGTCTCGAAGAAGGCAAAGTGGCCGCGGACGAGTTTAGAGAATGGACAAACTGGGATTCCTGGGAAGCGCTGAAAGTCGAGGTTCCCCTCTCGGTCATCATCCCGCCCATGGTTTCATTTCCGTCAGAGGGGCCTGAGATTGTCTCGGTGCGTGCGGAAGAAACCTGGCGCGCCCTTCGCGCAAGCCAGCCATTGAAGACGGAGAATTTCGCGCGAAAACTTCAGCGCACTCGCGAAGCCATCGCTGCCTACAAGAACGATCTGGGTGAGATTCCAACCATGGAGCTGGGGCTTCAGGCTCTGCTGACACGACCGGATGATCCCAGATGGAAAGGTCCCTACCTTCCCGAAGATGAAGCCTTTGAAGACTTCTGGGGTAGACCGCTGATCTACCAGATCTGGACGGATTTGGACGGCACCCCAATCGCGGATGTTCGTTCGATGGGAATGAATGGAAAGGACGAACTCGGGCTGGGCGACGACCTGCGCTAAGACCACCATCCTGATTCGACTTGAGGTTTCTCATGAATCTATATCTCGATTGCTTTTCTGGGATCGCGGGGGATATGTACCTTGCCGCGCTCCTGGATTTGGGTCTGGACATTTCCGAACTGAGAAAATTCCTTGAACCGTTTGAGATACCCCAGTTGGAGCTGAAGAGCAGTCGTGTTCTCAAGAAGGGTATAGAGGCAACCTATCTTCATGTCCACGTTGGTGGAGCTGACTCAGAGCATGGCCATCATCACCACCATGATCATCATGGTCATACCTTCAATGACATTGTCGCATTTCTCCGCAGACAGAGTATCGCTCCGAAGTTGATCCAACGTACTGAGAGAGTCTTTCGGTTCATTGCTGATGCGGAGTCCAAAGTTCATGGCAAACCGCTGGATGAACTTCACTTCCATGAAGTTGGTCAATGGGATGCCATCGTGGATGTCGTTGGCGTGCTGTGGGGTTTGGAGCGGCTTGGAGTAAAAGAGGTCTACGCCTCCGCAGTCAATGTGGGTGGAGGGTTCGTTCAGTTTAGCCATGGATGCTATCCGGTTCCTGCGCCTGCCACCGCAAACATACTCCAAAGCGCCGCAATCCCATTTTTCACCACCCCCGATGTCGGGGAGATGCTCACACCGACAGGTGCTGCGCTGCTGGCCGAGACGGTCACAGCGTTCACGTCACCTGGAACAATGAAAGTGCAGAAGGTTGCCTACGGAGCAGGTAGTCGTGACATTGGAAACATCCCCAACGTTGTTCGTGCGATGGCTCTTGAGTCCACCGACACTCAAGCGGATCGCGTTGTTGTAATCGAAACCAATCTTGACGACATGAATCCTGAGTTCTGCGAGCATGTGCTCGATCGGCTCTTTCAGCAGGGAGCGCTCGATGCCTTCCTGACACCGGTGATCATGAAAAAGAGCCGACCGGCTGTTCAACTGACCGTGATCGCCGCACCGGACAATCGCCTGGCTCTGACCAAAACCATCATGGAAGAAACCACAACGTTCGGACTTCGATGGTCCGTCTTGGATCGGGAAGTACTCCAGAGGGAGATTCGATCCGTTGAAACGCCCTATGGTGCCGTTCAGGTCAAGTTCGGCTCCGGCATCGCGCAGAAGGCGGTTCCTGAATATCACGACTGCCTTCGGGTGGCTCGGGAAAAGTCCGTTCCGCTTCAGAAAGTCTATCAGGCTGCACAGAGAGCCAGTGAACCACAGGACTGATACTGTCCGCCGACAGGAGAAACAGACACGATGAAGAACAAGAAAATGATCATCGGAATTGTTGTGACGCTTATCGGACTGGGGCTTTTCGTCCGACAGGCGGCACAGCAGGAAGACTGGGGCGCTATTGGCAGAGCGTTTCTCCAAGCGCGGTACTGGCTTCTGATTCCTTCTCTGATTGTGCTTTTCTCAAGCCTGTTGTTTCGTGCGTACCGGTGGCGGGTCTTCTTGCATGGCCACGGGGAGTACGGTGTGGGGGAACTCTTTGCGTTCACTTCCATCGGATTCATGGGCAATTCGATCTTCCCCGCACGTGCAGGAGAGATTATGCGCTGCATCCTTTTGGCAGAGAAGAAGAAAGTTTCCTTCATGACCCTGTTGGCGACCGTTGTTGTGGAACGGCTTTTTGATCTGGTGGTTGTCATCGGATTCTTTGCTGTCACACTGCTCCTGATTCCGCTTCATGAGGGGGTGACCGCAGAGACGTCAAAACTGATCCGCTTGTCCGGACAGGTTGCCATCACGGGATTTCTGGTCATCCTCGTTGTGCTTCTGGCGATGACGTTCAAGCCTCAGTTGGTCAAGACAATTCTGTCGAAAACAATCGGCGGAATTCTTCCTGCGCCATTGATGGGAAAGATTCTCAGTCTGATGGATTCACTCGTTGAGGGACTCTCCTGTCTGAGAAGTGTTCGACAGATTTTCTGGTCTTTGTTTTGGTCGGTGTTGGTCTGGCTCGCCATCGGCTTCTCCGAGTATCTCATCTTCATCGCCTTCACCGATCTACTCGGTCTGAAGGAATCGTTCTTTGTCATGGCGTTGATCGCTTTTGCCGTAGCAGCGCCAAGCACTCCCGGATATCTGGGCGTCTACGATGTGGTCTGTCAGAGCATCCTTATCGGCATGTTTCTTGTGGATGTGGCAACTGCGACCAGCAGCACCTTGATCCTGCACGCCTCACAACTTTTTCCCATCATCCTCTTGGGATTCGTCTGCCTTTGGTGGCAGGGACTTTCCTTCCGTCAGCTTCGGGATACTGAGAAGCGGGCTGAGTTGAAGCAGGCAGACTAGACGAATGCGGAGGCACTTGGGAATATGGGAGATGCTCTGGTCCTCAAGGACGTCTTTGGCAGAACTGTACGGCTTTCCGATGAGCGATTTTCTCATATCTTGGAACACCCGGAGATGGCGGGACTGAGTAAGGAGATTGAGCGCGTACTGAGGATGCCCAAGGTCGTTCGTCGGTCGCGAAGCGATTCTTCCGTTCTGCTCTTCTATGAGTTTCTGACAGCGACGATCTTTGGTGACAAATGGCTCTGTGTTGTGGTTAAATATCAAGAGAGTGATGCGTTTGTCGTCACCGCCTATCTGACGGACAAACCTAAGACGGGAGAGGATCTATGGCTGAGCGAATAAGACTTTGGTTCGACTCGGAGGCGGATTACCTGGAGGTCCGTTTCTCAGACGTGCCGGGCTATGAAAAGGCAACAGCAAACGATGCGGTCATGGAGCGGGTAGACGCACAAGGCAAGATCATTGGATTCAGCATTCTGGGTGTCAGTCACTTCAAGAAGGACAATCCACTCGATGCGGAGCTGAACGTTGCCGCTTCGTGATTCTGCAGAGTCTTTGGGGCAAGTCGGATCTTCTTCGCTCCAGATCTCGTCAAAGACTTTGAGAAACTTCGCCCCTTTTTGACGGTGCAACGATACGGGATACTGTCAATAGAAACTCGGGCTACAGGCTCTGCGAGAACCAGGCCGCCGAGTGGAGAACAGACATGGTTTCTGAGATGCGGTGGAATCAAGTTGGCACGGTCCTTGTTGCCCGTCCTTCCGGTGATCTCGTCGGTGATACGGCACATCAATGGTTGGATCAACTGAGAGCCAAGCTCGACCAGGGACAGGAGAACCTCATTCTGGATTTGCGAAACGTGGAGACCTTTTCAAGCCATTTTCTGGGGGAACTGCTCTTTCTGACGAAGGACATTCGCGATGCAGGGGGCGAAGTTAAAATCCTGAATCTCTGTCCCTTCGCCGCGGAAATCTTCAACGCCACCCGGCTGCTAAGAACTTTCGAGATATTCAACGATGAGCAGACAGCGCTGATGTCCTTTCCGCCAGGGAAATAGCGCTTCGCCCGCGGGCCTGTGAGTGGAACCCATTCTCAAGTGGTGGGATTGAGCCGGTTGGCTATCACGGTTGAGTCAGTCTTGGTACAAGTGGGCATAGCCCACGCGCCAGTGGGTGCAACCCATTCTTAAGTGGTGGGATTGAGCCGTTTGGCTATCACGGTTGAGTCAGTCTTGGTACAAGTGGGCATAGCCCGCACGCCCGTGGGTGCAACCCACCTAGACGCGGAGCACTTCCCGAAAGCCCACTCCCAGTTCTCGGACAGAAGCCCCTTGAGGAAAGGATCCTGTCCACAGTCGCTCATGCTCCAGCCGAATCTCCGCGACCGGCTCACCATCGTCGAATATCGGAAAGGCAACTTCCTTGTTTCCCTGCCATTCAACGGCGATTTCGCCGGAGTGTTTGTCATTGGTGTAGACCTGAATTGTGATGCCTGCTTCTTTCTGGCCGGGAGCGGCAAACAGTCTCATCTTGACATATCCCCCCCTGCCGGCGAGGTAGAATCGAACAGTTCGAAGTCCGAACGAAAAGGGGTGTTCGACTTTCTCCGGGCTTCTCAAACCCAGAGCCTGAACCCGTTCCACGGGAGCGTTGCAGGCGATCTTGTCGGTTCGCATCAGGGGAGGATATATAGAACGATAGGCCCGGTTGATCTGCGGAAGATGGGTCGAAACATCCGTCAGGACTTTGGTTGGGAGAATCGGCTCATCCGCCGGATGGCGTTTCATGACATCGTTGTTCAGCACGGTGGCGCGTGTGGCCACAAGGTTGATGCAACCGGCGAGGCTGTGCAGCTGATGTAGTTTATGGCCGGAGAAGATCATTCCTTCACGTGCTCCCGGCTCCTTGGAACGCCAGGTGTTCCACCAACGTGAGAGTCGTTCTGCCACAGTGTGACCGTAAACCAGATGCATGCCGTATACCGAAGGGCACTCAAATCCAGCAGATCGAAGTGCTTTTTCATAGTGTTCCCAGGTGGGCGCTTGTTCGGTGATGCCTTCCTGATAGTCCACCACGTGTGCCACATAGTCGGCTTCGTCGTCATCACGAGCGCGAAGCGGTTCGCTGCACGCTACGAGCAGTCCGCCTGGCTTCAGAATGCGCGCGCACTCGGCGAGAACGGTTTGCAGGTGCGTGTAGTGGTGCCAGGTTCCTCGACTGAACACCACATCGAACAGGCCGGATGCCAGAGGCAGGAGAGCGGAGTCACATTGAATGCGTGCAAACCGGACTTGATCGACCGGGATCGGTTGTGCGTTGGCGAGTGTGTCCTGAAGGTTTCCGTGGGGTCTGCCTATGGTGACCATCCGAGGGGTCTGAAGGTCAATGCAGTTAAGATCCGTTGCGACCACAGTTGCACCGCGTTCCGCCAGTGCCTGGCATGTCTCTCCCATGCCGGCGCCAATGTCGGCTACGAGAGGAGAGTTCTCAAATCGAATGTGGCTGAAGGACTCCTCCAGCGCCCGCGCCATGACCTGAAAAGTCAGTTTCTGATGCTCCGCGTCCGATTCGAGCCGATCCTGCTCGACAGAACGACTCATGATCTTGCGATAGAAGTAGAAATAGTTGATGATCTCTCTGAGGTGATCTCTCCATCGTTTGTCCACAACGGAAAGATAGGGGATTCCGTGGGCAATAGGAAAGCGGCGTCCACAGCGGTGACAATGCACGTCCTGATCAATAGTCACTTCATCCAGACATACCGGACATCGAAGAAACCAACTCCAGGAAGTCGGCTCAAGCGGATGCATTCGTCCATTGACATATTCATGCGACATCGTGGGAGTATTCTAGGGACAAAACGCATACAGAGGCAAGAACAATCAGCCAGAAGGAAAGGGAGTGTTGTTGAACTCGCTGCATAGGGGCTTAGCTGTCCTGAAGTTCCAGAGCCACAACAGTGAGAGCGGAATTCCCGATTGGAAATTGCTAAAACAAATCGCTATGTTGTTCGGGGAGAGTCAAACACATGGGAGGCAGAAGAACCGCATGATGAAGAATTCCATTGTTCTCGTATTCTGTGCTTTTCTTGTTGGAGGTTGTGCCATGAGTCAACGTGTTGTGCCGGAGAGATTTGTGCAGGATCAGTTTGCGATCGGCTTCTGGGTGGATCCTCCTCTGGATAATCGCGCCTCGGAGAGATACAGAGAGATTGCCGAGGCAAACTTCACAACAGTCATTGGCGGATTTGGAGCCACAACACCGGAGGCTGTCAAGAAGCAACTGGACTTGTGTCAGAAAAATCACTTGAAGGCACTTGTGTCATTGCCAGGCTATCGTCAGGGAGCACAGTATGGCGCCTCGGCACTTGAGGCTGTGCGTGAGTCAGACAAGTTCCCTGATCATCCCGCCTGCTGGGGTTTTCTAACCAAGGATGAACCGGTGGCTTCTGAATTCGCGGACCTGGCGTTTATCACAGCTCACCTGCGGAAAACGCGACCTGGCAGACTGACTTACATCAATCTCTTCCCGAACTATGCAAACATGGCGCAGCTGGGAGCGCCCAACTACGATGAGCATGTGCGTCGTTTCGTGGCCGAAGTTACTCCCGACGTTCTCAGTATGGATCACTATCCGATGATGTCCCCTCATGGTGACGGCCGATCTGGTTACTGTGAGAATCTTCAGAGCATGCGAGACAGTTCGCTGCAAGCAGGTATTCCCTTCTGGAATTTCTTTAACACAATGCCTTTTGGACCACACTACGACCCGACTGAGGCACAACTTCGGTGGCAGATATACACATCACTTGCCTATGGAGCAAAGGGCATTCTGTATTTCTGCTATCAGACTCCCCCACCTGGAGTGGAGTTTCCACGAGGTGGTGCAATTATCACCGTCGAGGGCAGACGAACTCGCCACTATGAACAAGCAAAACGGATCAACGCCTGCCTGAAGAACATGGGAGATACCTTGATGAAACTCACGAGCACGGGTGTGTATCGGGTGCCTCGACAAAGTAACTCGCGACAGATACTTTCAGATACCCCCATTCGAGCGATCACCGATGGAGACTATCTCATCGGCACCTTCCGACATGAGGATGGACGGCGAGCCATATTGATCAACAACTATGATTTCAGCTACACAGAGTGGCCAACGGTAACTTTTGATGTACCGGATGACAAAGTGATGGAGATCGATCAACAGACCGGCAAGGAAGTTCCCGCGATAGATGACAGTCCAGCTGTCCCAGGGCTGCAACTGTCGCTAGACTCAGGTGCCGGCAGACTCTTTCTACTGCCACCGAGATAATCTGCGGACTGCTCAAAGGACTGAAGTCATGCCGGAATACATCGTCGCCTTAGACCAGGGAACCACGAGTTCGAAAGCCGTTCTGTTTGACGGCCAGGGCAAACTGCTGGACATCGCCCAGAAAGAGTTTGAGCAGATCTATCCGCAACCTGGTTGGGTGGAGCATGACCCTCTCGAGATATGGAGTTCTCAGCGTGAGGTTTTCGCGCATCTTCTTAGATCAAACCAGTTGCACGCCTCTCAGATTCGAGCCATCGGGATTACCAACCAAAGGGAGACCGCGATCGTCTGGGATCGAACAACGGGTCAGCCCGTGTGCAACGCCATCGTGTGGCAAGACCGTCGCACCGCTCCCATCTGCCAGTCTCTCGAACAAGGGGGGCTTTCCGAGTACATCCGCCAGAATACCGGTTTGGTCATTGACGCCTACTTTTCTGCAAGCAAGGTCAAATGGATTCTTGATAACGTAGAAGGAGCACGAGAGAAGGCGCAAAGAGGGGAACTGCTC
>JAKQFZ010000831.1 GCA_029558215.1 Candidatus Omnitrophota bacterium | reverse complement strand
GACATCTCACTTACACGGGTGTTCCCCTGCCCCCTTCCGTAACTGAGCTGATACTCAGTGGCCGGCCTCGTCCACTTGACCTGCAGGGCAGGTCGGTCTTATCCTTCTTTGTTTAGGCCTTGGCCTTGTTTCAGAAAGGGTGGCTCGAAAATGAGTTCGGACAAGATCGTCATCCGAGGCGCTCAAGAGCACAATCTCAAGAGCATTGATCTGGAGATTCCCCGGGACAGACTCGTTGTCTTTACAGGTGTCTCCGGTTCGGGAAAATCCTCACTGGCTTTTGACACAATCTACGCCGAAGGACAGAGGCGATACGTCGAATGCCTTTCCGCCTACGCCCGACAGTTCCTGGGACAACTGGAGAAACCAAAGGTGGATCTGATCTCCGGACTGTCGCCGGCTATCTCCATCGAACAGAAGGCAGCGATCCGCAATCCCCGTTCCACGGTCGGAACGGTGACAGAGATCTATGACTACCTTCGGGTACTCTACGCCCGGATCGGACTTCCCCATTGCCCCAAGTGTGGCAGAGCCGTTGGTGCACAGACGCTCGATCAGATTGTGGATCGGATTCTGCTTCTGGAATCGGGAACCCGATTCCTGGTCTTGGCGCCCATCGTCCGCGGCCGAAAAGGGGAGTATCGGGAAATCCTCGATGAAGCGCGACGCGAGGGATTTCTCCGGGTCCGAATCAACGGAACCGTTCGCTCTCTTGAAGATGAAATCCAACTGGACAAACGCATGAAACACGATCTTGAGATCGTCGTCGATCGCCTTGTTCTTCGCGAGGAGATTCGTTCCCGTCTCACCGATTCGGTGAGCACGGCACTGCACCTGGGTGATGGGGTTGTGGTGATCAGCCTGGTGGACAAAAATGAGGATCTTTTCTACAGCGAACGACATGCCTGCGCTGCCTGTGGTCTGTCCTTGGAGGATTTGACACCTCAGCACTTTTCTTTCAACAGTCCTCATGGAATGTGTCCTGTTTGTGATGGATTGGGGCAGAAACTGAGATTTGATCCGGATTTGATCATTCCGGAGAAGACTCTTTCCATCTCCAAGGGTGCCATTGCACCGCTGCGAAGAGTTCTGGATGCCAGGGGAGTCTCCCGACAGGGCAAGGTCATTCAGAAGGCACTTGAGATCGTTGGAGAGGATTTTGGATTCGATCTGAACGTGCCTTGGGAGCAACTGAGTCCCCAACAGCAGAATGTCGTGCTGTACGGAATCGGACGCGACAACTACTGCCAGGCGCGATGGAGCAAACGCACTGCCTTTCCCGGCATCATCCCGCAACTTGAAAAATGGCTGGAAGGTCCCGAACTGAGCGGAGCCCGTTCCCATTTCACCGAAGGCTACATGAGCATGGCCGTCTGCCCCGAATGCATGGGAGGCCGCCTGCGGTCGGAGAGTGCTGCCGTAACACTGAATGAACGAACCATCGTAGATGTTGTTCGAATGTCCATCAGGGAATGCCTCAAGTTTTTCTCGAACCTCACTCTGACCCCGACGGAGAAGACCATTGCGGAAGAAGTCCTGCGCGAGATTTCCGGCCGCCTTCAGTTTCTCGAAAATGTCGGCCTGCATTATCTGACGCTGGATCGCTCCGCTCCGAGTCTCTCGGGTGGAGAGGCTCAACGCATTCGCCTGGCAAGCCAGATCGGATCGGGTCTGGTGGGCGTGCTCTACATTCTTGATGAACCTTCCATCGGACTGCATCAGAAAGATAACCGCCAACTGCTTCAGACTCTGCTCCGGCTTCGCGATCTGGGAAACACGGTCTTGGTGGTCGAACACGACGCCGAAATCATCCACAACGCAGACTGGATCGTTGATTTCGGTCCTGGAGCGGGAGAACTGGGCGGCGAGATTGTCGCCTCTGGAACACTGGACACAATATTGCAGTCCAAAGACTCGCTCACAGGGAAGTTTCTATCGGGCAAGCGATCGATCCCGATTCCCGCCAAGAGGAGAACTCCCAGTTCGAAGTGGCTGACTGTTCGCGGTGCGCGTGAGAATAATCTGAAAAGCATTGATGTCTCTTTCCCACTGGGGCTGATCACCTGTGTCACAGGAGTCTCCGGTTCAGGCAAATCGTCTCTGGTCAATGAAATTCTATACAACTGGCTCGCGCGGACGTTGAATCGAGCCCAGACCAGCCCCGGAACCTGTGATGCCGTCGAGGGCGCAGAGTGGCTGGACAAGGTCATCAACATTGACCAGAGTCCCATCGGCCGCACGCCCCGCTCCAACCCAGCCACTTATGTGAAACTCTTCGATCCCATTCGAACACTGTTTGCACAACTTCCCGAGGCAAAAATTCGGGGGTTCGGCCCAGGCCATTTTTCATTCAATGTGCCGGGAGGCCGATGTGAAGCCTGTGAAGGCGACGGCCACAAGCGCATTGAAATGCACTTCCTTGCTGATGTGTTTGTGACTTGTGATGTGTGTCGTGGAAAGCGCTTCAACCGAGAAACACTCCAGGTCAAGTTCAAGAATCACAGCATCTCCGACGTGCTGGATCTGACGGTGGAACAGGCTCGGGCTCTGTTTGCCCATCAGATGAGGGTTCAGCGAATCCTGAGAACACTTGTGGATGTGGGTCTCGGATATATACGGTTGGGACAGTCGGCGCCTACCCTCTCTGGCGGCGAAGCACAGCGGATCAAACTTGCCAAGGAACTGTGCCGCGCTTCCACAGGCAGGACACTCTACATCCTGGACGAACCCACAACCGGTCTTCATTTTGCCGACATCGAAAAACTGCTCAAAGTCCTCAACCGCCTTGCAGACAAGGGCAACACGATCATCATCATCGAACACAATCTGGATGTTGTGAAATCTGCGGACTGGATCATTGATTTGGGACCCGACGGTGGGGACGCTGGCGGAGAAGTCGTGGCACAGGGGCCACCAGAGAAACTGGTTCGATCTCCTACCTCCTATACCGGGCAATTCCTCAACCAGGTGCTGAATGGTTCGCGCTGAATCCCCGCTGGGTGATTGCCACATCGCTCTGCTCTGACAGTTTCAGTCAAGCACGCGATCAGGACTCCCCTCGAGCGGGAAATCTGAACCGGTTGGCAAGCGGTATTATGATGAGGCCAACCAACCGCCGGTTGTCTCCAGAAGTGACTTCTTCAGATCAAGGTTCTGGCGTCGGACTGGGATCGTCTCGACAAGATCAAATCCACAGGTCCGCAGAATGCGGTCCATGATGCAGGCGCACTGGGGAGCACCGCCACCCCCGCCCCCCGCGACACAGATGGCAACGGCAACCTTGGCCTCAATGCCGTCCTTGCCCTTTTCATGCATGCCGATTCTCCTCAGTCGATCCAGGAAGGCTTTCATGCTCTCGCTGAGATCGCTGAAGTAAACAGGAGTTGCCAGAACGATCCTGTCCGAACTCCGAATGGCGTTGACCAGATGGGCGAAATCGTCCTCGATAGCACAGTTGCCCGTCGTGCGGCAGATTCCCCATCCTGAGTCGTCGCATTGCCGACAACGTTCGATGTTCTTCCAAGGGAGAAATACCGTCTCCACCTCGGCTCCGGCGGCTTGCGCTCCCTTCAGCAGGGACTTTGTGGCTGTCGCAGTCATCCCTTCCGCATTTCGACTTCCAACAATTGCCAAGATCTTCATGATATGCCTCCCGGTCTTACAAAGATACTTGTATGCAGAGCATCCTTGCGTCGGCGTAAAACACCTATTCGAGCGGTCGTCCCAATGCCTGTTCGAACACGGCGAGAATGTTCTCAACGGGCGTGTCGGGTTGGATGCAATGCGCTGGCGCAAAGATATACCCGCCGCCTTTGGCGATGACATCGAGCCGGTGTCGCGCCTCGACGCGACACTCTTCAACCGTTCCTCTCGGCAGTGTCTGCTGAGTGCTGATCAAGCCGCAGAACGCAAGTTTGCCAAAGCATGCCTTGCGTATTGCCTCTGGCTGCATTCCTGGTGGCTCGGGTTGCATGGCGTCAAGAACATCGAGACCCATCTCAATGAACGTGGGCATGATTTCGTGTGTGTCTCCACACGAGTGCATCATCGCCTTCGCGCCGTACCGATGCGCGAGATCATAGAATCGTTTGAGACGGGGACGGAAGAAATCGTCAAACACCTTCTGCGAGAACAGGCGGCCGTTCTGCGTTCCACAGTCCTCGCCCAAACAGACAATATCTATTTTGCCACGCCCTGCCTCAAGAATCCGTTCGAGTTCCCGGTAACAGAAGTCCACGCGCCGATCGATGATTGCGATTCCGACCTCGTCTTCCAGCATAATGTCCTCGATCACGCGCTGCATGCCGCGTCCTCGCGAAACACCGTTGATAATGTCGGGATGACCGGCTCCCCCACAGCAGACAGAATAGTCCTTGATTGCATCACAACGTTCCCAGACTTTGGAGACATCGAAATCATCAACGCTCGGCCAGGGATATCGGACAAAGTCGTCCATCGTTTCAATTCGGGCAAGCGACAAATCGTAGGCTTCGGGATAGGTTCCAAATTCATAGCGCTGGTTCTTGTAGCCAACCCCCCAAATGTCGTAGTAGACCTCTCCCTGGGGTGGCTTGACCGTCCCTCGCCAGGCCGCTCCGACGTGTCGGAAATCCACGCCAAAGACTTCCAGAAGATCGCGACCTTTGAAGCGATCTGCCAGTTTCCCGGCAATCTCCGGAGTGAGATAGATCTGAATGGGAACCCTGTCGGGCTCCTGCCATGCCAATGAAGTAAGGACACGCTCACGCGAGTTCACATGAATTCTCCTCTCTCCATCCTTGGAGTTGCATTATCTCCCAGTCGGGGCGCAATGCTCCTGTCACATTGACAGAGTTTCCACTTCATCTACCACTGCGCCAGCTCTCGAAACGCAGGCCAGCCCAGCTGCGGATAGAACTGATGCCCTGACTCACCAACCACCAGACGACATTTGTCAGCAACGCCCGCCTTGGCATAAATGCTCTGGATCAAGTCGAAGTTCTTTCGGACTTCCGCGATTGGGAAGATGTTGTCTTGTAGTCCCGCTACGACGATCAATGGTCTTGGCGCAATCAGACAAGCCAAATCTCCCATTTCGAAGTACTGCATGATGTTAGGCACGTAGTTGCAGGCACAGTGGTCTATCGAACCGATGCAGCCACGGAACGTGCACACGAAACAAGAGGGCATCGAAACCGAGATTCTCGGCTCCAGACATCCGGCAAAGTAGGTTGTCGTGCCGCCTCCGGAATTGCCCATGCATCCGACTCGCGACGTGTCCACTTCGGGGAATGCGCTCATCATATCAATGGCACGAGACACATCCCAGACTCGTTCTCCGATCATGGTGCGTCCCAGGGCGATGGCCACCATTGACGCGTGATCGCAGGTTCGTCTGAGAGAGCGGAGTTCCGGCGGTCTGCTGTCCTGGCGTTCGCCAAAGCAGCGCTGCTCCATCACCAGTGCGGCATATCCTTCCCGAACCGCCTGAATGCCGAAATCCCGACTGTACTTGATGATCCCTTCTTCATCTTTTTCGAATTTCGGTCTGCCCAGGGAATTGTGCATACCGGTGGAATGACCCTGCACACAGATCACAACCGGAAAAGGCGCGTTGCCCTTCTTGGGAACAAGCAGATGGCATGGAACATCCGCACCAGGCTCCGTCGCGAAAACCAGACGGCGTTCGTGGAATTCAGGATGATCCTGTTGGAACTCGATGCGGATATCTGGATCTACCTTTTCGGGTAGCAGGCCGATCAGTTCACGCAGTTTCTTGTCCACCTTCTTGCGCCAGATGCCGTAGGGTCGTTTTGGATCAAAACCCAACACAGGCTTGAGATGATCCATCATGTGTTCGTGACAGGTTTCAGGGGCAAAGGTTTTCATGGGGACTCCTCTCATTCGGGAATGAAACTGGTTTTATTTGTGATTTTCTCGATCACGGAAGCGATTAGTTTGATGGCGTTTTCGACGTCATTCAGATTCACCATTTCATTGGGCGAATGCATATATCGGTTCGGGATGGACACCAACGCACAGGGAACTCCTGAGCGGGCAATCGAAATGCCGTCCGTGTCAGTGCTGGTCTGCCGGGCAGACGAACGCAACGTGTACGGAATTCCCTGCTTGTCGGCGGTTGCCACGATCAGGTCAAACAGTCGTGGATTCAACATGGGGCCTCGTGCAAGTATCGGGCCTGATCCGAGCTTGTGCTCTCCAATCTGTTTCTTATCCATGGTCGGGTAGTCAGATGCCTGCCCCACATCCACGATGAATCCCACATGCGGATTCAGATCATACGCACCGACAATGGCACCATAGTGGCCGATCTCTTCCTGCACGGTGGCAACGGCTGTGACTTCCGCCTTTATCTTCTTGGCCGACAGTGCACGCACCACTTCCAAGACGACATAAGCGCCGATTCGGTCGTCAACGCCTCGACTGACCACGTTGTCATTGCGCAGTTCGAGAAACCCCTGATCCAAGACCGCCGGATCGCCAATTCGAACATGCTCCCGAGCTTCCTTGCCACTGCTGAAACCCATGTCTATCCAGAGATCTTCATACTTGGTGGCGAACTTTCGCTCGTCTTCCTTCAATTGGTGAATCGGTTTCTTGCCAATGACACCGGACATCTTGCCCTTGCGGGTGCTCAAAATGATGCGCTGACCGACCAAAACCTGACCGTCCCAACCGCCGAGCGTGTTGAAGAAAAGGAAGCCATCGTCATCAATGTGCGTGACGATCAAACCGATCTCGTCTATGTGTCCAGCAAGCATGATCCGTGGGCTGCGTCCCTTGCCAAGCGTGGCATAGGAGTTGCCTCGTGTGTCAGTTCGAACCTCGTCACAGAAGGCCTCTGCCTGCTTCTTCCAGACGGCCGCGGCCTCGACCTCAAATCCTGTCGGGCTCATGGCTGTCATCAACTGTTTCATGAAACTCAGTGACTTTGTTTTCATCAATGGCTCTCCAAGTCGGATATTTCGATACACTGAATGGGGATTGTTGCTTCAGAATGCCCGTATTGGCAAGTCAAAAACATCGGACACCGTACTGGCTCAGTTATGCAAGGGATGAAGTGAACCGTCATTCCGAACCCTTCGGCTTCGCTCAGGGCAGGCTCAGTCTTCGCGCGTAGTGAGGAATCTCTCTTACAGTCCGAAGCCCGTCTGCAAAGGCACAGAGAGACTCTTCGCTGCGCAGACTTCGCTCAGGGTGACATCTCACTGACACGGATGTTCCCTGACCCCTCCGCAGTTGAGCCAGTACCTGACACCGGATGCGTGTTGCTTGTTGTGCAATCATCCCAGTTTTCTTGCCGCTCTGGGTTTCCAGAACAAAATCAGGCTCAGGCAGATCAACAGGGAAGTCGTCAACAGTCCCAAGCGGAAACTGCCCGTCCAGGCAGTCACACGTCCCACCAGAGGCGCACCGCACAGCGCTCCCAAACCACCCGCACCGATACAGATACTGAATGCCGGCCCGGAATGATCGGGACAACACTTTCCGACAAGGGCGACAATGGTAGGCCATGTGATGCTAAAGCCAAAACCGACAAGAAAGACAGCCGTTGCCACAACAGGAACACGGCTCAGCAAAAGCACAGGAATTGTCCCAAGGAAAGCAATGCCATAGAACACCATAAGCGTTCGACGCTCCGACCATGGCGGAGTCCACAAGGAAAGCAAGAGCCTGCCTGATCCGATACCTGTCCAGTAGATGCTGAGCATCATGCTCGACAGCAGTACCGGAGCCCCAAGCGTCTTTTCAAAGTGCGCGCAGATCCAGTTGGCATAGCCTGACTCCGCGCAAACATAGAGGAACATCTGCACAACCAACAACACAAAGACTGACTGCAGCATCAGTCTGCGAACGCCTGAAAATCCAATCGATCCCGATGAGGGTGACACGCGCTTCTTGAGTTTGCCAAAGAAGAAAAAGCACGGCAGCAGCGCAAAGAGACCGACCAGGTGAAACACCCCACGCCATGAGACACCGGACTGAAGGAGCAGGCCAATCACCAACGGCCCAAAAACAACCCCGCCGCAGAACATCACCTGGGAGAAATTCATCACGCGAAGGCGTCGGTGCTCTTCGGTCATCTCGGAGATGAGAGCCGTGGCAGAGATTTCGATCAGTCCGGCACCAAAGCCCAGAAACAGAGCGGGAACAGCCAGCAGGGGCAGTCGGACAACCTGTGTCGCGCTAAAGAGCGCCAGAAATAAGAACACCAGACCTGCCCATACAAGACGATCCTTACCGATTCTTTCGGAGAGGCATGTGCAGAAGATCATGGCAAGAAAGAAGCCACCCGAGATGGTTGAGGAAAGCCAGTCCAAGCGCTCTGGCGCCACCTGGAATTCACGTGCCAGCGTGGTGACTGTTGTGGGGAAAATACTGAACGCTGTCGCAAAGGCGAGGATGGAGAGATAGTAGACGAGATACTTTCGATCGGTCACAGATATGTCTCAGACCAAAAGCCCCCGGCTCGTGCCAGGGGCTTTGGCTGCATCAACCCTTGCACCGTTCACTACTTGCCCATGGCACGCAGCGCCTGAAGGCACTTTTCGACGCACACCAGAGGGGCAACACCGTAGCGTTCCTGCTCAACGATGTACCATTGGGTTCCGCCAACGGTCTCACAGGCCTGGAAGACTTCCTTCCAGTCCACATCGCCTTCACCAATCACGGCAACGTCATTGGTCGAAGAGAACTCTTTCAGATGGACGGTCAGCGCACGTCCAGGATATTTCTTGATAAACGGCGTTGCGGCAGCACCCCCGTGAAGCGCATTGCCTGTGTCGAACTGCATGACGACCTCTTTGACCGTGTTGCCGAAGAAGGAGTCCCAAGGCAGTTCGCCATCCATCGGCTGAAACTCGATCATGTGGTTGTGATAGCCAACATACATTCCCTGGTCTTTGACCTGAGCGACGAGATCATTGAAGATCTTGGCGGTGTTTACCCACGCCTGGCGGGAGTTGCGGTATTGCTCGGCAAGACCCGGAACGATCAGGAACTTGTTGCCGAGAATCTGATTGAACTCGATGGTTGCCTTCAGGGTGTCACCCATCAGGGTATCCAATCCGATGTGTGTTCCGCAGCACTTCAGCCCGAGGTCATCGAGCATTTTGCGGAGTTCCGGAGCCGTCCGCCCATAGTACCCGGCGAACTCCACACCGACATAGCCCATTTTGGCAACCGCAGCGACTGTCGCCGGAAAGTCCTTCGCGCAGTCGTCGCGCACAGAGTAAAGCTGCAATGCAATCGGAATCTTAGCCATTACCTTGTTCCTCACGGTCAAAAAGATGATGCGATCACAAAGACCGCTGCTGAAAAGCTATAGTGAAACGCCGGATGCCTGTCAATGGAGAAACGGATGGAGGCCGATGGTTGTTGGATCGGCTGAGTCAAATGTAAAACCTGCCCCAAAATCCGTTGAGAGTGACACCGCTGGTGACACATTATTGGGGGCGTGTTGAATTTGACTTTTCTCCGGTGCGTCCGTACAGTTGATAGCGGTAAGAGACGTTTTCGAGAGCCCTTGCAAACCGAGCGCAAGGGGGTATTCTTGGGAAATGCCCGTCGGCTCGGGAAATGCGGGTTTTGGGAGGCAGGAGTCCATCACAATGCAGAAATTGAAGTTCGCTCGTTTCCTCATGCTGGTTTGTTGTTTTGCAGCCGTTCACGCCGGATGGTGCCAGGAACCATCGGGGGAAATCTCACCGATGGCACAAGTCGGTGCCGAGGGTCTCACGTTCTGGCAGATGATCCGATACGGTGGTTTGACCATGTTTTTCATCGGTCTTCTGTCCGTGTTTGCCTGTCTGCTGGTCATCTACCAAGCTTTGACGCTGAGTTCGGACAAGATTCTTCAGCCCGGCATGGTTCGACGGGTGTATGCCCTGATCAACCAAGGCAAAATCTCCGAGGCCGAGGAATACTGCAAACGCCATTCCGGACCGGTTGCTGCGGTTCTCCATGCGGGTTTGAGGCGCGTTGGCAAGGAGCACAAGAGCATCGTCGAAGCGATGGAGACGGTCGGCTCCCGCGAAGCGGAATCGCTTCGGGAACGAAATCGTCTCTTGGCCGATATTGCGACGATCGCCCCGATGCTGGGTCTTTTCGGAACGGTTGTCGGGCTTATCGGAGCGTTCAACGTAATCGCATTTGACGTCAGCATCGTGCGTCCGATCATGCTGGCATCTCAGGTTTCAAAAGCCTTGATCACGACCGCGGCGGGGCTGGTCGTCGGAATTCCTTCCATGGCCTTCTACTACTATTTTCGGAGCGTGCTTCAGAAGCATCTCTCCGCCATCGAAATTCTGGCGCTGGAGTTTTCCGAGTGGATTTCTTCCTTGCGTGTTCAAGAGATTGAGGAGCCTCAGCAATGAACTTCCTGAAAGCCAGAGATCGTGAGGACGTTGGGTTTCAAATCGCTCCCATGATTGACATCGTCTTCATTCTGCTTCTGTTTTTCATTGTGACCTCGGTGTTCTATCGTCTTGAGGCGGAAATGAACATCATGATCCCCACAGCGGACGAAGCCCAAGTCTCTCCCCGAGTTGGCGCTGGGGAGATTATCATCAATGTCCGCAGTGATGGGGGCATCGTTGTCAACCAGCGCGAGATGAGTCTTGATGAGCTGGTTGAACTGCTCAAGCGGCTTTCCGATCAATACAAAGGGCAGCCCGTGATTATCCGTGGTGATCGAAAGGCCTATCATGAGCGGATCATGGAGATCCTTGACGCCTGCGCCAAAGCAGATATCTGGAACGTTTCTTTTGCCGCACAGAAGGCCAACGAGAAAGAGTGACAGAGATGGATCGCGCAGCATTGTCCAGACGTTCTCTGACCGCCATTCTCTGGTTTGGGATCATCTTGTGTAACGCTTCGACTTTTGCCCAGGAGTCGGTGATTCCGGCCACTCCTGTTGCAGACGAACTGGAAGCGAGACAGCTCGATTTTGCCAACGGTTGGCTCTTGAGAGGCAACTACGCTCAGGCAGCGCGGGAATACGAGAAGTTCATCCAAACCTATCCCAACAGCCTGCAGATAGCGGTCGCCTGGTCTCGACTTGGAGAGTCGCATTACCTCCTGAAGGACTATCCCAAGGCGAAACAAGCCTTGGACAAGGCGCTGCCTTTGGTAACCGAATACGACAGGCGCCGTCATCTCCAGTTTCGCCTTGGAGAGGTGGCCTATCATCTGGGCAACTACGCGGAAAGCGTGGAACTACTCTCGACCGTGCTGATCAGTCAGCCACCCGCGGAAGTGGGTGAGGCAGCACTGTTCTACAAAGGACAAAGCCTGCTCGCCCTGGGGAACAAAGAACAGGCCTTGGCGGCTTTTCAGGAAGTCCTCGACAAGCACCCCAAAGGGAAGTTCATCCTTCTGGCCTCTATGGAAGCGGGCAAACTCTATCGGGATTTGGGTCAGTTGGATCAGGCGCTGAAGGCATACGGCATCGTGGAGAAAGCCACGGCGGAGGATCCCCGACTGCCAGGAGCGTGGGCTCTGCCAGAGACCTGTTTTCGAAAGGCATCGGTGCTCTACGAACAGAAGCGATTCCAGGACGCGGCGGCAACACTCAAAAAGGGGATCGCAGACCATTCAAAATCGGACTTGCTGCTGGAGATGCAGCACAGTCTGGGCTGGGCTTACTTTGGCATGAAGGACTACACCCGCGCCATTGAGTTGGCGGATTCACTCATCGGATCACCCACCGCGTCCAAGCGTCTTCAGGGTCTGTCTCTTCTGCGCGCCAACGCACACTATGAACTGACCAACTACAACGAAGCAATCACCTCTTATTCAGAAGTGGTGCGACTTGTTTCTGACGACGACGAGTCCCGCAAACAGGGCGCAGAAGCTCTGGCCAGAATTGCATGGTGCCATTATCTTGCGGGGCGTCATGACGAAGCGCTCGAAGCCGTTGACGTGGCACTGAAGGCAGCCGAAAACGCTGCATTTGTGGGTGACTTGAAGTTTCTCAGGGGACAAATCCTCTACTTGAAGAATGATCCCGCCAAAGCGCTTCTGGAGTTTCTCGACGTGCTTGCCAATCACAAGGAATCGCGGTTCCATTCAGAAGTCGGATATCGCCTGGGCTGGTCTTACTTCAAACTCGAACAATACCAGGAGGCCGCGGAAGTCTGGTTCACGTATGCCTTGAAGTATCCCGATCAAGACACAGGTCGCGAAGCAGCACTCATGGCTGGCGAGGCAACCTTCAAGGCGGGTGACTTTGAGCAATCGCTGGAGTTGTTCGATCATTACATCACGACCTATCCCCAGATGCCCGAGAGTGAGTCGGTTCTCTATCGGGCTTCGGTGGCCTGTTACAGTCTTCAGAAATACGACAAGATGAGTGCCTATCTCACGCAACTGATTGAACGCTTCCCCCAAACCACTTATCTGGCTGAGGCGTATTACTGGCTTGGATTTGCCGCTTCTGTCCGCGAACAGACCGCGGAGTCCGAGAGGTACTTCTCACTGCTGGTCAAGACACAGCCAACGTCCGAATACGCAAGTGACGCGCTGTACCGTCTGGGAAAGATCTACAACCAGACCAAGCGAGCGCAGGAGTCCTGCGAGGCGTTTCTGCGAATCGTCAAAGAGTATCCAAATCACGTTCTGCCTGCGGAGATGCTCTTCTGGCTCGGTGCGCAACTGTGGGACGCCAAGAGGTACGACGACGCGTTTCGCAGTTATGCTTCGCTCTGGGAAAAGCATCCGTCGTCAGAACTCAAGGGACGTGCCCAGTTCGAGGCAGGACGTTGCCTTATGCAGGCGCAGAAACTCGCGGAAGCCGAAGCCCTGTATCGGCGAATGCTTGAGGAGAATCAGCACGGGGGCTATCGGGGACTTGCTAGCTATGGTTTGGCAATCGTCTTGATGGATAAAAAGGATTATTCAGGAGCGCTTCAACAGTTGCTCGACTGTCGGGACTCATTGCCTGATGAATGGGCAGCGGATGCCGGATTTCGGATTGGTGTCTGTCATCGGGAATTGGGTCAAGCCACTGAAGCTTTTGAAGCCTTCATGCGGGTGGCCATTCTCTATGATCTGCCCACACTCAGCGCTCAAGCATTGTGGGAAGCAGGCCAAGCCTCCGATCGGCTAAGTGACGCAACCGAGTCGGAGAAGACTTATCGGGAACTGATCAAGCGCTACGGCGAAACCGAATGGGGCAACAAAGCCCGAGAACTACTGAATGCACGGGCATCACAGCCCGTCAGCGCAACCGAATGATGAAAACAGCGACGCAGGCACATTCACCATCTCTGATGTCAGGACGAGAGTTCAAGATCGCCCTGGCTCTCGCGCTCCTGGTTCATGCTCTCATTCTTGGCCTGTCGCCATTCATCAAGTTTTGGGGAATGGGTCAAGTCGAACACGAAGCGTATCGGTTGTTCCGTGTCAATGTGGTGAACATTGATCCAAACCGATTCAGCCGTGTATTTGCCAGTCAGGATGTGCTGCGCGAGACACTGCAAAAGGAAGCAGAGCAGATTGCGCAACGCGAGCAACTCTTTCCACCAGAATGGCATCCTTCGGATCAACTTCCAATTCCTGGAGACATTTTGCCCGTAGACCAGCAGGGTCTTGCCGACCGAGGCGTGTTTCCCGAGAAGCCTGGCATCTGGCCTTCTCCCGAAACGGACTTACTGCCTGACGATCAAGCCAGGGAGTTTGATCGCAAGGTGGTTGAAATCGCCCAGAGCGTCGGTCAGGAGAAGTTGGAAAACCGATGGCGTCGTCCACCGAGTACCGATAGGGGGATGGAGCCTTACGGAATAGGCCTCGGCGATGGAATGTCCGGTGGCGGCAAGGCAGGCGATCTGCCCGCCAAACCATTGGGTGGCAGAGATATCGCACCCATCAACATTGAGGCGTCCGGCTTTTCTCCGACCGTACCGACCGGTGTGATCGCTCTGGATCGATCAGAGCAAGGCGTTCCATTGTCAGGTTCCCGCGTTCCTGTTGCTGTTTCGCCAGTTGGCCAGAAAGATTTGTCGCGCCACGAGTCCATCGATCAATTCCTGGAAGCCTTTGTCGAGACGTATCACGACGCTCAGGGGCAGGGCTATTTCCGAGTGATTCTGCGACCCAACGCAAAGAGCCGAGCCATGAAGGTGCTTCCCAAGGACATTGTTTATGTTCTGGACGCTTCGGGCAGCATTGGCCGAAGAGTCTTTCAGGAGATGAAGACGGCAGTCATTCAGGCGATCATGCGGCTGCCCTCGACAGACCGGTTCAATGTTCTCGGATTCCAGAGTGATGTCGAGTTTCTCTGGCCTGGACTCGTCGAAGCCAGTGATGTCAATAAGGCATTGGCCGCCTCTTTCGTTCAGAAGCTCCGTCCATCGGGGATGACCAACATCTATCGGTCACTTTCCAGCGTCGGAGATTTGGGAAGAAGTGCCGAGAGGCCATTTCTCGTTGCCCTGTTCAGCGATGGAAGAGCAAACATCGGTGTCACCAACAACAGGGAAATCATCAACGATCTTTCGACAAAGACGGGTTCCTACACATCAATCTTTTCCTTTGGCGTCGGATCGCGAGTCAACCACTATCTGATGGACTTGCTGTCGTATCGAAACAAGGGCAGGTTCGACTACGCGCAACAGGAGGAGACTATCGAACGCGACATTATGGCGGCACAGGAACGCATCAAGTCCCCCGTGTTGCTCAATCTCACGGCGGACTACGGAAATGTGAACTCGGATGACATCTATCCCAAGCGTCTGCCCGATCTCTTCCTCAACGATGCAATCATCCTCTACGGCCTCTACGACAAGCAACAAAGCTGCGCGCTTCGCATCGTTGGTGAAACGGGTCAGGAAAAACGCGAATTTCTTTTCGACATTCCTCTACCGAAAGAGGATACCGGTCCCGAAGACATCGCCCGCTATTGGGCGCTTCAAAAGATATACGAGCTAATCGGAAGGATGTCCCGCACAGGAGAGGAACCCGGACTCCAGAGCCAGGTTGATGAGATCAGCAGGCAGTTCAAATTGAAGGTTCCCTATTGAGTCATCCTGAATGAAGGTGGGGTATGGACAAACTGGATTTCACCCGAATCAAGACCGTCCCGATCGCCAGTCGGGAAAGCAAAGTTCGTCTGGAAGATCTGGCACAGGTTCCTCGACCTGGTGCGAGTTTCGCCGAGTTTTTCAACAGCCTTCCCTCGATCCTCAAAGTCCAGGATCTGCGACTGCTTGTCGCCAAGATCGCTGAGGCTGTCCGTGACAATAAGCCTCGAATCGTGCTCTTCGGAGCGCACCTGATCAAGTGTGGCCTGAGCCCATATCTGGTTGAGGGCATGAAGCGCGGCATCTGGACGACGCTTGCGACCAACGGAGCGGGTTCGATTCACGATTTCGAGATCGCGATTCAGGGCGCAACTTCCGAAGATGTCGGCAAAGGTCTGGCGGATGGCACCTTTGGCATGGCGGAAGAAACAGGGCGATGGATGAACGAGGCAATCCGGGAAGGCGCTGAGTCAGGCCTGGGATTTGGGGAAGCCCTTGCTCGAAAGATGGAATCACTCCAATTGCCATACCGCCATCACAGCGTTGTCTATCAAGCGATGCAAACCAACGTTCCAATGTGCGTTCATGTTGCCTTGGGTACGGACATCATCCATCAGCATCCCGAGGCGTCGGGCAGCGCCATTGGCGAGACGTCTTTTCGTGATTTCAGAAAACTGACCGAGTGTGTCGCCGAGCTCAAAGGCGGTGGCGTTGTTCTCAATCTCGGCTCGGCAGTCATTTTGCCGGAAGTCTTTCTCAAGGCGTTGACTGTTGCCCGGAATCTCGTGGACGGTGTTCATGGATTCACTACGGCGAATTTCGATATGCTTCAGACTTACCGGCCTCATCACAATGTGGTTTCCCGTCCGACAGAAACTGGTGGCATCGGTCTGTCTTTCATCGGGCATCATGAACTTCTTTTGCCCCTGTTTTTCTACGCGGTTTTTGAAGCATGCAAGTCCAAGTCACAGTTGTTTTAACATCCGTTCTCTGTTTCACGATCTGCGCTCAAGGGACTGATAGTCCCGTCTCTTCTGTGGTGACAGAGAGATCCTCTCAAGATGTGCAACAAGTCATTGTCATCGTGGTGGACAGTCTGAGCGCGCAACAGTTTGAGAAGCAACTTGCTCTGGGGCATCTGCCGAACATACAAAGAGACTTTGTGGAGTGGGGACTCTGGGTCAGGGAATGTGTGGCGAGTTTTCCGCCGACGTCGTTTTCAAGTCACGCCTCGATCTTCACCGGAACGCTGCCGTATCGCCATGGAGTGGCAAGTCTTCGATGGTTCGACAGGGAGTCAGGCCACCATCGCTCCTATGCTGGCTTTGGAGCGATGCTCCTGAATCAGGATCTGCTCAACGGTCTGGGAACGCTCCATCACTCGTTTGTTGGAGAGAAGAACACGGCGATCGGTCAAGTGGTCAATGAGGGGGCATCCAGTGCCGTCCCACCTTTGATCCCCAGTGACGGCGTCCGAATGAAGATTCTGCGAAGGCAGTTTTCCGGAAAAAGGCCACCGGCACTGGCGACAATCTGGCTCACCGAATTGGATCCTGTCGCCCACAAATACGGCCCCGAAAGTCCACAAGCCGAAAGGCACCTGCAGCAGATTGACAGGATGATTGGTGCATTGATGAACGATCTTCACCGCCGTGGTCTTGATGAGAAGACACTGTGCGTATTCCTGGCAGACCACGGACAAGTTCCCTGCCAACAGTTCGAATCGCTCCCCACATTTCTCAAAAGAACGGGTTTTGATGTTTTGGACATTTTCTACTACACGCTGCGCGATGAGTTTCTGTTCCGACGCTATGACGCAGTGGCATGGGGTTGTGGCGTCGGTGTCTATTTTCTCTACTTCCCCCACCGAACAGGAGCGTCCCGACACCTAAACTGGAAACAGAGGCCAAGTCTGAACGAACTGCACTCCTATCCGACAAAGGGCAAGACGGTTGATCTTGTCCACGCTCTTCTTGATAGGGAATCCGTCGGGCTTGTGGTGGTTCGGGAAGAGACTCAAGCAGTGCGTGTCTTTGGCAAGTCAGGCAGTTGCAGAATCCGATGGATTCTCGATGAGCATATTCCAACGATGACTCGCGCCTCGTTCGCCGTGGAGATTGTGGAAGGAGAAGATCCCCTGGACTTTGCCCGTTGGCAGGAAACGGCTGCACTGATGGACGGAGCCTTTCACCCCGCGTCCGACTGGTTCTCTGCAACGGTGCGGACAGAGATGCCCGATGCTCCAGTTCAACTCGTGCAAGCAATGCTCTCCGAACGGGCTCCCGACATAATGGTTCTCGCAGCACCGAAGTGGGAACTTGAGACCAGCTGGCACAAGGGACGTCATTCCGGATACAGCCGCCTGGAGATGGTTGTCCCTCTGTTGCTCACAGGCCCTGGGGTTCCCAACGCTCAGATCCCGTGCGCACGAACGGTGGACGTGTATCCAACAATTCTGGAACTCACCCAACGAAAGCCACGCAACTATCCCCTTGATGGATTTGTCCTGGAGCCACAGATGGACACTCCACAACAGCATTGAAAACTCCCTGCATCTGGGAGCATTTTGACACTCTCTGCATGGCGTGTTATCTTATGCTCCAGTCATCAAGGGTGGAGAATGTTGAACTCATTGTTTCATATAGATCAACGCCGCACTCTCTCAGTACTGGAGGTCTCTTATGAGTCGCAGAAATGTGGAATGGCTCTACGGGCAGCTTCCTGATCTCGTGGAGAACCAGATCGTCCCCGAAGACGTTGCTGAGAAGATAAGAACATACTATGAACCCCAGAGCCAACAGAAGCCAAGGTCTGTTGCGTTGATCATCTGTGGTGTGCTTGGTTCTCTTCTCATCGGTCTGGGAATAATCCTGCTGTTGGCGCACAACTGGAATCAACTCTCCCGACCCGTTCGAACGGTCATCTGCTTCGCGCCATTGCTTCTGGGTCAAGCACTGGCCGCCTGGACTTTGCTGAAGCAGCGTGGTTCCATTGCCTGGCAAGAGAGTTCCAGCACGTTCCTGATGGCGGCCATTGGTGCCAGCATCGCGCTGATCGGACAAACGTACAACATCCCCGGCGATATGGAGAGTTTCATCCTGGTATGGATGCTTCTGACGATTCCAATTGTTTACCTGCTTGGTGCGAGCGTGCCCGCTGTGTTCTACCTCATTGGATCGGTATGCTGGGCAGGCTACGCGCGCTGGGGTGCCGGACATGCGATGTTTTACTGGCTTCTCCTCGTTCCGGTTCTTCCGCACATCTATCTCGCCTATCGTAGAAGTCCGGGGGGTTTTCGGAGTCTTTCGCTGTTCTGGGTTTTTACCATCACACTGATCATTGGAACGGGTATGGCTCTGGAATATTACGGTTCACAGCAATGGATTCTTGCCTATCTCAGCTTGTTCTCATCGCTCTATCTTCTGTCGGACAGAGTGTTTTCCAGGTCACTTTTTGCACTGAAGAATCCCTTGTTCCTGGGGGGAACTATCGGCGTTGCTGTTGTATCTCTCATTCTGACCTACCGTTTTCCCTGGAGTCACCTGTTTGCAACTTACTCCTATTTTGAAGAGTCAAAACCTCTCTGGATCAACGCCTACGCCTACTCCGTTGTCGGAGTGCTCTTTGTCGTAAGCCAATTCCTGCTTGCCCGCATCATCGTCACAAGGAAATTGGAAAAAGTACCATTCGCGCTGGCAGGATTCGTTGGGGCGTTGGGGATCGTGCTGATGTGGGCATCCAACAGAGATATCCTTCCGATGCTCTTGTTCAACGCCTACTTGCTGGTTTTGGGAATAGGTGCAATGAGGATTGGGATCACGGAGAAGAGTCTGGGAAAAGCCAATGTTGGTCTGCTGATCATGGCGATCCTGATCATCGCCCGATTCTTTGACTCGCACCTCTCCTTCACATATCGAGGGATGGCTTTCATTCTCATCGGTGTTGGATTTCTGGTGACCAATCTCATTATTAAGCGAAGGATGGCGACACAATGAAAACTCCAAAGATGCTGATGCTGCTGGTTGCCGTTGCTCTCGTTCAACTATCGGTTCCCGCAACCATGATCATTCGGCGGGAGATTGTGCTCCACACGGGAAAGCAGTTTCGTTTTCGAACGGCACCCGTGGATCCGTATGATGCATTTCGGGGTCGGTATGTCTGGCTGAGCATCATGCCCAATGAAGCCGAATACACCGGAGATCGCATTGGGAGAGGAAGGAAGATCTTCCTGACTCTGAAGCAGGGAGACGATGGCTTTGCGGAAGTCTCTTCCGTCTCGCTGAGCAGACCAAAGGAGGGAGACTTCATCCAAGTGAAATCGTCGTATGCTGCCAGATCCAATCGAATCGGAATCACCTGGCCTTTCACACGATACTATATGGAGGAGTCCGCAGCTCCCGAAGCGGAGAGGGTCTACAGGGATCGCGCCAGACGGGACAGTTCTGCCGCTTCGGTGACTGTAAGAGTCAGAAGAGGCTTTGGAGTACTGGAAGAGCTTTACATTGAAGACCTGCCGATCAAGGAATTCCTGGCCACACAAAAGCAATAGTTCATACAAGGGAGCGCTGCGTCAGTTTCCCTTTCTCGAACCTTGTTCTTGAAGGTTGTCAGGTTCTTAGTTTGCGGGTGATCTCCGCAACGTGCTTTCCCTGGAACCGTGCAATCGCCAGCTCGTTTTCGGTCGGCTGACGGCTGCCGTCATGATCCGCTATCGTTGATGCTCCATAGGGCGTGCCGCCAGAAACTTCCTTCATTGTCAACAGCCGTGCTTCCGAGTAGGGAACACCAACCACGATCATGCCGTGATGGAAAAGAGTTACCATGAAACTCAGAAGTGTGGTCTCCTGGCCGCCATGTTGGCTGGCTGTGGATGCGAACACGCTGCCCACTTTGCCGATGAGCGCTCCCGTTGCCCAGAGGGAGCCGGTCTGATCCAGAAATGCGCGCATCTGTGCGCTCATCATCCCGAAGCGTGTTGGCGTTCCAAACAGCAGGGCATCCGCCTCTTCCAAGTCTTGCATTTGGGCGATCGGGATGGAAGCGAAGGACTTCTTGGCCTCCACAGCACCCATCTTTGCGAGGATTTCCTCGGGCAGAGTCTCGGGCACCTGAAGAACCTTCACCTCAGAGCCCTTGATCTCGCGAGCGCCTTCCGCAATGGCTTCAGCCAAGCGGTACACATGACCATAGAGACTGTGGAAGATGATGTTGATCTTCATGGACACACCTCCACTATCAACAACAGAACGCCTTGAGTAGGATGAATCCCACGTCACTCACTGTTTCTTTTTACCGCTTTCCTTAAGTAGTTTGTACTCGATGCTGTCCACCAAGGCTTCCCAGCTGGCCTCGATAATGTCTTCCGAAACACCGACTGTAACCCACTCGGCTTGTCCGTCACCAGACTCGATCAGGACACGGACTTTGGCTGCCGTTGCTTCTTTCGGGTTGATGATCCGAACCTTGTAGTCCTTCAGAGACAGGTTCTTCAGCCGGTCTCCGTAGGCGTCTTCGAGAGCCCGAAGAAGTGCGTTGTTAAGTGCATCCACAGGACCGGTGCCTTCTCCCGCTTTGGCCGCCAGAGTCTTGTTGCCAATCTTGATCTTCACTGTGGCGATTGGCTGTCGTCGCGTGTCGCCGGACTTTTCGCAGATGACCCGATAGTCCACCAGTTTGAAGACCTGCTTGGGCTTCCAAGCTCCGGTGACTTCCTTCATCAGCAGTTCCAATGAGCCATCTGCCACTTCATAGTCGTAACCTTCGTTCTCGCGTTCCTTGATACGCTCCAGAATCTCGCCTTCTTTGTCCTTGATGTCCACACCAAGAAACTGTGACTTTGAGAGCAGGTTGCTCTTCCCTGCCAATTCAGACACCAGAATGCGCCTCTCATTGCCGACCCATTCAGGTTTGATGTGCTCGTACGTGCCTTCGTCGCGCTGGACGGCAGAAACGTGGATACCCCCCTTGTGTGCAAATGCTGTCCGACCAACAAACGGCTGGCGGTCATTGGGAACAATGTTCCCCAACTCGCTGACATACATGGAGAGGTTGGTGAGGTTCTTGATGCTCTCTTCACTCAGGCAGCGAAAGCCCATCTTGAAGTAGAGGTTCGGGATGATGCTGCACAGGTTGGCATTGCCACAGCGTTCACCGTAGCCGTTGATGGTTCCCTGAACCATATCGGCTCCCTCTTCGACAGCCATCAGGGAGTTGGCAACGGCGAGTTCACTGTCGTTGTGAGCGTGGATGGCAACAGGGATCGAAACGGCTTTCTTCACCTTCCGCGTGATTTCCTTGATCTCCGAGGGAAGGCTTCCGCCGTTGGTGTCGCACAATGCGATGGTGGAAGCGCCACCAGCCTCCGCTTTCTTGGCGCACTCCAGCGCGTATTCTGGATTGTCTTTGAATCCGTCAAAGAAATGCTCTCCGTCGAAAATGACTTCCATGCCCTGGCTGACGAGAAA
>JAKQFZ010000804.1 GCA_029558215.1 Candidatus Omnitrophota bacterium | reverse complement strand
CCGTGAGGACAAGGCCGGTCGTGTGTTCGTAGTTGTGAAATGAATCGCCACTTCTGTCTGATGTCCCTAGTGTCCAGTGTCTTTGGTAGTCTGCCCCGGTGTTTCAGGTAGTACCTGAAGTTTTCGGCGAAGTCCTCCCCTGGATTGGTCAGGCCGTAATCGGACACTGACTCCATGGCGTCGAAGAGATCCTCGTAGCCCGGAGAGCATTGTGCCAGCACATGGCCGTATTCATGTCGAAGTACATCCGTCAACGACCAAGGTCGTGTTTCGAACAGGACAGATCCAGAGATCCTCGGTACGTAGATGTCACCGGTGAGTGGCTTGTGGTATCCGTAATACCAGTGGATTGGAATGAGGTAGACCTGGCATTCCTCCATCGCCTCATGCCAAAGGCCGAGACGCTTGATCTCCTTCTCGACCTTCCGCACTGCGATCCGAAGCCGCCGCAGCGTAATGAAGTATCTGCTCACAGGCCAAAGATCTTACTTAATCTGATCTGATAATCCGCCCTCAACTTCAGCTGGATTTGATGACTGATGTACCAGGTGCAGAGGTTGTGCAGAGCCCAGAGATTTGCCGCCTTCTTCTGCTTCTCTTCTTCCTCGATGTGCTTGGTGATTTTCACGCCAAGTCCTTTCCGAATTTCGGAGCGGGTGTTCCCATCCACCTTTGTGTTCTGAAGCGCTTCGATGCGATGCTTGATCACAGGCAGATTTTCTCCCGTGTTCGACAGGAGGCGCTGCACGCTGCTCAGATCGAAGTTGAGGGTGTGTCGGCCGTAGAACTTGCTGAGCACGGTTCCGAAGACCATGCCGTTTTTGCAAATGCCACGTATCGCGCCCATGAGAAGCTGCACACCGTTGCTGCTGTCGTAGCTATTGTGCAAGTACAGACTGAGTGCAATGTCACTGCGTCCATCATGCACGGTGTATTCCGGGAATGTCAGCTGCAACCTCATCTTCTCGTCCGTCACGAAGCTGTGGCTCGGATCGATGTAGTAGGCGACGTTCAGTTTCTCGATCTCCTCGAGCAGCGGTTCGATGATCGATTGGTTTGAGACCAGTTTGTAGCTGTTGCGCTGAATCGCGATAAGTGCGCCGGTATCGCTGCGTGTGATTGCTTTGTGATCGCGGGAAGCTATGGGAACACCATCTACACCCGGTAGATCTGAATAGACAGTTGTCTCTTCAACCGGAAAAAGGAATGGCGCCAGTTGACGCCGGTATTCGTTGATCATG
>JAKQFZ010000790.1 GCA_029558215.1 Candidatus Omnitrophota bacterium | reverse complement strand
CGGGCGCATCGTTGATGATTCGTCGAAGGAGCATCCAATGAACGTCTGGACTCTTGCGATCCGAGAGATCCTTCATCGGAAGGGACTTTTTGCCCTGGGCGTCATCGCTGTCGCTGTGGCGGTAGGGGTGCTTGTCGGATCGGTCGAACTCCTTCGGGCGCACGATCTTCAAACAGCCAGCATTCTCACTCAGCGTCAGGATGAGATGGAAGAAACTTTCATTGTCATGCAGGACGATTATCGAAAGATCATGAAGAAGTTGGGCTTCAATCTTCTGATCCTGCCCCAGGAGCAATCCCTGGAGGAGTTCTATGCCAACGGAGCCTTGTCACATTTCATGCCGCAGGAGTATTCAGATCGGTTGGCACGCTCCGGTCTGGCAACCATTCAACACCTTCTTCCTTTGCTTGAGCAACAAATTCAGCTGCCAGAGTTCGGAGACCGGGCGGTGCTTCTCGTGGGCGTTAAGGGTGAAGTCCCTCAGCTGGGTCAGCCATCCAAGGAGCCGATCATGGTCTCCGTTCCGGATGGCGCAGCGGTTGTTGGATATGCGATCTGGAAGAATCTGGGTCTCAAGCCCGGAGATGGGATCAAAGTGCTGGAGTCCGAATTCCGTGTTGCCGAGTGTCTGGAAGAGCGCGGAAGCAAGGATGACATCAGCATCTGGATCAATCTCAACAAGGCACAGCAACTCCTCGACAAACCCGATCTCATCAATGCCATTCAGGCCTTGAAGTGCCATTGCCAGGGCTCTGATCTTCCCAACATTCGAAAACAGATTGCGGGAGTTCTTCCTGGCACACAGGTCATCGAGTTTGCCAGTGAAGTCATCACACGCGCGGAAGCACGAGATACCGCAAAAGCCGTTGCTGAGGCAATGATCGAGCAGGAACGAATCAACCGAGCACAGCTGCGGGAGACGAGGGAGTCTTTCGTTTCCTGGTTGATTCCTGTGGTGATTATTGGGAGTGGTTTCCTGGTCGCAGTTCTTGCCTTTGGGAATGTCAGAGAACGCAGAGCGGAGATCGGGATTCTCCGTGCGATAGGAGTTGCCTCAAAGCAGGTGCTTCAGTTGTTCCTATGGCGCGGGGTGCTGATCGGCCTTTTGGGTGCACCCTTGGGCTTCTTGGCAGGCTGCATCAGCGCTGCCTTTCTCGGAGCAGAAGCACCCGGCTCGATCCAGTTCATCTGTGATCCGAGGCTCTTACTGATGGTCTGGGCTGCTGCTCCGATTCTGGCGGCTTTTGCCAGTTGGCCACCAGCGATGGCCGCTTCGCAACAAGATCCTGCTCTGATTCTCAGGGAACAGTAAACCGCCAGACTTGGGGACGGATTCGACGGAAGAACTCATTCCTTGGTACACAAACGTCAGAGCGCTCGCGCAATGGTGAGAATGTAAACTCGAGACGCACCGGCAAGTTTCAGAACTCGGGCGCATTCGTTGACCGTTGTTCCCGTTGTGTAGACATCGTCCACCATAAGGATACTCTTTCCATGAACGGCTTCGGGCACGACAACGTCAAACGCCCCACGAACGTTGGAATAGCGTTTGTCTCGACTTTGCTGTGCTTGGGGTGGTGTTCTTCTGATTCGGCAGAGTGCCTCCAGTTCCACATCAACGCCAACTGTGCCTCCCAGTGCCGTTGCCAATAGTTCTGACTGGTTGAACTCCCGATACCGCAACCGCATCCAATGAAGCGGGACCGGCATTATGAGGTCGAATGAAATCTCTTTGTATTGATCCTCGTAGGCTCGAAGCAGAAAGTCCACAAGCATCGGAAGGATGTCCTTCTTGTAGCGAAATTTGAGAAGCTTGATCAGATCGGCAGTCACCCCACCATATTCCAACCACGCCCGCGCCATGTCGAAGTAAATCTTGGTTGGGGGACAACCCTCACAGGTCTTGAGCCTTGGAGAGAGAGCATCCGTCGCAACAGGTCTTCCACAGGTGGGGCAGTAGGGTGGCTGAAGAAGTCGAATCTTCCGCAGACACGCATCGCAGACGCGTGAGGCGTCGAACGGCGGCGTCAGCCCACAGCGACAAACCCGACACAGGGGTGGGAACAAGGCGTTCATGAAATGCTCAACGAGACCCCACATAATCTGCAACCATCCACTTATTTCAGAAGAGACTCATAGAGTGCTTCCAGATCGCGCACGAGACGCTCAATGCCGTATTTTTCAAAGGACAACTTCTGACCAAGCACCCCCATCGCTTTGGCGCGATTCGGATCTCCAAGAATCCGGGAGAGCCCCTCCGCGATTGCCTCTGAATCCCCGACGGGAACGACAAAGCCTGTCTCGCCCTCAGATATCATTTCGGGAACGCCACCCACGTTGGTTGCGACAACCGGTCGCGATGCCGCCATGGCTTCGATGATCACCAGTGGAAGCCCCTCATTGAAAGACGTCAGTGCGAGCACATCCAGATCCGCGTAGACGGATTCGATATCCTGTCGCCATTCGAGAAACCGAACTCTCGATGTCAAACCCAGATGAGTCACCTGGCTCTTGATGGATTCCCGCAGTTCCCCATCACCCACGATCCAGAACTCCAGTTCCGATTCCGGCATCTTCTCCACAAGGTTTCGTGCTGCTTGGAGAAAAACTTCATGCCCTTTGATGGGAACAAGCCGGGCGACAATGCCAACCACCTTGACACTGGTGGAAACACCTAACTCCGCCCGAATCTTTCCAGGACACGCTGCTGCCCGGGCAAATCGGCTCAGATTGAAACCGTAGGGAATGGTGACAATCTTTTCCTGCGGCGCGACACGGAATTGGATCAAATCCTGACGAACCTTTTCACTGCACGCCACAATTCGATGCGTGATTCGAGCATTGATCCGCTCGATCATCTTGAAAACCCAGGTGAGCAGCTTCCCGAAATAGCCGTATAAGACATGACCGTGGAAAAAATGAATGCGAACCGGCACCCGTGCAAGCCAAGCCGCAACGCGACCCACCGCCCCCGCTTTTGCCGTATGGGTTTCCACAATGTCCGGACGTTCTTTCCGAAAGAGACGGTAGAGTCGAACGAGCGTTTTGACATCATCCAGAATGGAGATCTCGCGCCCCAAGCCTCTCAGAATCAAGGGCTGCACTTCGTGCTGAGCGGCAAGGAAATCCATACTGCCTTCGTCTTTGCTCTCGACACCTGCCACAAGGATGTTTTCATACTTGGTGCCTTGGAGCGCCTGAGTGACAAGAATCGTATGCACGGCAGGCCCCCCAATGTTCAAGCGTGCAATGACGCGAACGATCTTGATTGGTCTGGAAGACTCCGCCATGAGTTTTTAGAGAATTCCTTTGGTCGAAGGAATCTTGAGTGAAGGATCCACCACTTCCACAGCATTTCGGAGCGCGACGGCACAGGCTTTGAAAAGCGCTTCGATGACGTGGTGGGTGTTGGTTCCCGCCAGCACGCGCAGATGCAGCGTGAACTCACCGTTGGATGTAAATGCTCGGAAGAACTCGGGCACTAATTCGACGTCAAACTCTCCGACTTTCGGTTTCATCTCACCCAAGGCGGAGAAAAACCCTTCACGACCGGAAATGTCTATCGCCGCCAGGACAAGCGCCTCTTCCATCGGCAATGCGACGTGACCATAGCGGCGGATGCCACCACGGTCGCCAAGTGCCTCCAACAAGGCCTTACCCATGCAGATGCCCACATCTTCAACTGTGTGATGCGCGTCAATCTGGGTGTCTCCCTGCGCCTGAATGCGAAGATCAAACCGACCATGCCGTGCAAAAAGCGTCAACATGTGATCCAGAAAAGGAACACCCGTGGAAATATCCTGAGTCCCAGTCCCATCGAGTGTCATGCTGACCTCAATGTCCGTTTCCTTGGTCTTTCGAGCCACAAGCGCCCAGCGTTCCTTTGTTGTTTTCTTGGGCATCTTCTTCACCTTCGCCTCCATCTTCTCTGTTCAAGACTTCCAAAAATATCTCACTGAAGGATTTCAAGCAGCCTCTCTATCTCCGGCTCCGTGCCAACCGTGATCCTCAATCCGTCATCCAGGCGACGAACGGGAAAGTACCGAACCAGAACGCCCTGAGAGCGCAGTTTTTCGAATACCTCACGAGCATTTCTCCCCGGCGGTTTGGCAAAGACGAAGTTTCCTCCCGAAGGAAAGACAGTGAATCCCAATTCTTCGAGGGACTCCGTGAGCCTCTTTCTTGTCTTGACAATCTTCGCAACATTCTGTCTTAGACAGGCCTGATCCTTGAGAGCAGCGATTCCCAAGGCCTGCGTGAGGCGATTGACGTTGTAGGAATCCTTGACCTTGAGCATTGCATCCCGAATCTCTCCACGGCAAAAGGCAAGTCCCAGCCGCACTCCCGCGAGAGAATAAGATTTCGAGAACGTTCGAATGACCACCAGATTCTCGTATTTCTCAAGCAGTGAAATGGCGCTGACGCCGGCGAAATCCGCGTAGGCCTCATCCACCGCGATGATCTTGTTCTGAGCAAGACACAACTGCTCGATCTCCTGCAGGCTGTAGACCGTTCCCAAGGGTGGATTCGGATTCGCAAGCAGGAGCAGTCGGCCTGGAACGTCGGCAAGACCTGCAGGCAGTGCTCCGTCATCCTTCAAGTCCATCGAGGCAGGCTCTCCCCCCGCGATCCGAACCAGAATAGGATAGAGGGAGTACGTCGGATAGACAGTCCAGACCTTCTCCTTTGGCGAAACAGCACAGCGCAACAGCATGCTCAGGATTTCATCCGAGCCATTTCCGCCGATGATCCAGTCTGCAGCAACGCCATAGACGTCAGAAGCGGTCTTGCGCAACTCGGTCATCATCGGATCGGGATACAGGCGCAACGATTCAACAGAAAACTTGTCAAAAGTCTCCTTCACGAGCGGCGAAGGAGGATATGGGTTCTCGTTGGTATTGAGCTTGACCAGCCGCGCCATCTGCGGCTGCTCCCCGGGAACATATCCCTCAACGTCCTTCAAATCCAGACGCGTCCAGTCCAAAGACGTGCCTCCTCGATGTCTGATTCTCTTGGCAACAAACTTAAAAGCTACTATAGTTCAATGGGAAT
>JAKQFZ010000755.1 GCA_029558215.1 Candidatus Omnitrophota bacterium | reverse complement strand
GAAATCAACACTGCGCTGAGATTGCTGTTCTGACCTTCGTCGCGGAAGGCAGCATAGTCGTCGGACATTACGGGGACCTCACCTAGCGTTTAGCCTGCCCATACTGCCAAAGGCGCGGCCAAAAGACAAGTTTAATATATCTTCGCGACAATCTCCGTGTACTCGTTATGTCGCCCACTCCACTGAAGAAGCTTGACAGAACCGTTGTTATACCACGCGGCGATTGTCGTCGCCATGCCGATGAGACCAGGATTGCCGATGAGGAGGAGGTGATCATCATCAGAAAAGTCTGACAGTTTCTCGTGCATGTCACCCAAGACAAGGTCAGGATTGAACGGGTGGGCAGACGGAGAAAGAAGATACACGATCTGCCCCCACCGCTCTGCCTTGTTGATCGACGTGAAGCGAGGGACCAGTTCCTTTCGGACTTGGTCGAACCTCATCTGTTGCTGAACTGCAAAGACTGTCATCAGATCCAGTTCTTCATATGGTCCTGAAGGATTTCAGCAGAGACGTTCCGCTTGTTCCTCAGGTTGGTTACGATATGATCATCGATGTGCAGATCGCTCATGATGTCGATGTAGTTGACAGGATGCTCGTCCATGCCGCCACGATGCGCCCGGTCTTCTGATTGCAGGCGATCAAGCAGGCGGAATGAGTTGGAATAGTAGACTACCGTTTTCGCTTGCGTGAGCGTGAGGCCGCTGCCTCCCTTTTGGGCATTGCTGACGAACCATTTCGCATCACCTTTCTGGAATGCGAGTTTATTCCGTTCAGTCTGATCATCGTCCACGGCTCCATCATAGCGCACTGCTTGAGGACCAAGCATATCCATGATCTGATCGATATCATGTCGGAACCTCGCCCAAATGATGCCAGGATGGTGGGTGTCATCACGGATTTGCTCGAGGGCATTCATTCTCGGGTTCTTGGCCGAAAACATATGCACAGGCTCTTCCTCTCCGACGGGAAGATAATTACAGGCGATCTGCTGCAATCGGAGAAGCATCACGATAGGAAGTTCTGCCGTGATCAGATTATCACCGATCTCCAGCATAAGTTCTTCTTGAAGCTGCTCATAAGCAGTTCGCATTTCGCGCGATGCTTCGAAATAGCGTTTCTGATACAGCTTCGGCGGAAGGTCCAGAACATCGTCCTTGACAACTCGGTCGCTGATTTCTCCGAGCCACGCGCTGAGCTTATCGAGGTTCTGGTATTCGATCAGTTTGTCATAGCCGGGGTCATAGCCATGCAGAGCGCGACAGTCAGCGGCTGTGAACCACACGCCAAAGAAGTTGCGAAACTCCATGGCTCCATGGATACCCTTGTTCTTCCAGAACCATTCGTCCAGAAACTTGATCTGGCTGTAGAGATCGAACGGCCCAATGGCGACAGGAGTACCAGTCAGGATGCGACGGTACTTCGCATATTTTCCTGAGGCGAGAATTGACTTTGTCCGCTTGGCTCCAGGCGTCTTGATGTTGTGGGCTTCATCGAGAACGTAAAGCGTTTTCCGCTTCTGCAGAAACTTCCAGACAAGCTCCTTGCCTTCTTTGGTC
>JAKQFZ010000751.1 GCA_029558215.1 Candidatus Omnitrophota bacterium | reverse complement strand
CGGGCGGGAGAAGGTCGTTGCGAAGAACGGGCCCTTCTCACTGACATTCTGCCAGATCGTGGCCTTGATGTTGCCACATCGCAGCGTGGTGGCCGGTCGTTTGGATGAGTTGTTGGTCGCCATCTTGTTTCCTCTTTTGTTTAACTGCAGGTGGCTCTCTCACGGGAGGAGGAGAGGCACCGAACAGGTCACAGAGGAAACAGGAGGCAGCGGCCGGAACCGGCGGACCAGAGAGGGTCACGCAGCGAGAGTGACAGAGAAACTGGCGCGAGCGGTGCGCCTCGCAGGTGTAAGTCGGTCTGCGAAGGCTGCTGAGTGCCAGACACAGCCGAAGCGAGAGAGAAAGGAGTGAAAGTTACGAAAGATTGTGCTCAGATCATAGCTGGTGTGTCAGCAATGCGTGAGTCTCGCAGAATGATGCGCATCGCGGAGTGTCCCACTGACCGAACTGCAAAGCGAGCCTCATGGACTCATGAGCAGGGGAATGAGGGCACAGTCCTAGATATTTAGGAGCATGCCCTCATTGCCAGTTCAAAAAGTCTGCCTTGTCGTTCATCGGATGGGTGTCTTGCATCGGTCAATGGCTCAATGGTTGGAACACCATGTACGACAGCCCCACTATGGCGGCCAATATCAATCCTTCAACGAGTAACATAACGTCCTCACCCCCTTTCCTCTGTGTTCAAGACTACACTGCGAACATGAATTGTCGATGACGATATCGTGAATTTTTCTTCATGTATCTCTCTCAGCCACCAAACGGAGCAGCCTATAGAACCGTCCTACCGATACGGTGAGGACGGCCCCTAGGTTTCGCCCGTGAGGGCTACTGCGACTTCTGTTGATCCTTCTTGTAGACCACGATGGCGGTCACCACCATCCCAAGAATTGCGGCACCGAAAATCAGCCAATTCGCGTCCATGACTCCCCCTTTTGTTGGTTAGCTCAAGCAATGATAAAAGCTTATCTGAGAGAGATGAAGACAGCATGAACGAGGGATGAAAACGCTCTTCATAAAACTGCTCTCATCATCTCTGTGAGCGAACATGTACCAACATCGGACCCAAGGTAGATACCGTTCACCATGCCTCAACGAGCCCGGCTACTCGGGACCGTTCTTCTCTCGCGTATCATCTGGACCGGCGAGACTCAGGCACTGGAAATGAAGCGCCTGAATGCAACGCAATGCCGTCTCACCTTTGCGCCATTCGACCGCTCACCAAT
>JAKQFZ010000743.1 GCA_029558215.1 Candidatus Omnitrophota bacterium | reverse complement strand
AAGCCGATGGAGTTGAATGCACCACATTCCGAATCGGTGACCAGCGTTCCCCCTCGGCGAACGAACAGTTCAAGCACCTTCTCTGTCTTCTCCTCAAGGACAAGACAACGAGGCATAAAGAGAATCTTCAGTCCTTCCAAGGCCTCCAAGTGTTCTTCTTCGACAAGGATATACGGAATGGAGCGACGAACCAGACTCCGTGCATACCCCAGAAGTGCTCGAACAGCTCGATCCGCTGTGGACTCCTGAGCGAAATGCAGATAGTACGACTGTGGACTGAAGAGGATTCCGACCTCGGGCTTACAAGGCCTGTATTGAGTAAAGAGTTCTTCATGCTCCTTCAAAAGGCAACCAGTCTTTCTCATAGCCTCAAGGCGCTCTTCAGCACAGCCGTCTCGGCCTGACAGACCAAAGCCTGCTGATTCCTTCCCAAACACCTCGTCCCGCCAACACCAGAAAAGCATGGTGTCAGCGCCACACGCCAGACCATTCCACACCCAACGTTGCTGTGAAGGAGCGTCAACCGGATCATACATGGCAAAGCCGTGCGATGCCCTTGCCGCCTGGATCTCACTGAGCCAGACCTTCTTGCCCTGCGCCGCCGAGTAAACACACTCCACACGCATCCCAAAAGTGGCATCGTCCATGTTGTTCCAGGCGGGAAAGCTGGACGTTCCGATACCATCCATGTCATCGGCAAAGTTCCAGTCGTTGCCGTTGTGGATGGCATAGGTTTGACCACAGCCGCTGATCAATGGGCTCGGAGAGCCTGCATGAACTGTGACGACATGATTGGGATCCAACGATTTCATCAAGTCAAAGCGCGCTTTGCCATGCTGGTTGGCTCTCCAGGTGATGAAGTGTTGGAAGGTCATCATCTCCGTATAAGGACGACCGGGGATCTTGCCAGGCAGAATGTCTTCCAAAGATCCGTATCGGCGACGCCACGCCTTGTTGAGATTGTCCAACCCACCATAGCGCTCATCAAGCCACTTTCGATAGGCTGCAAGTGTATGAGGACAGAAACAAACCCATTTCTCTGCCTGCTCATCCCAACGCAGCTCGTTCCAAGCATCCCATCCCCGAAGACAGTAAGCACCTCGGTACCGTGTGACCACTGTTTCCAGAAATCGGCTCATTCGCTCCCAAACTCCAGGGTGATCAGTACATCCGCCAGGTGCCAGACCAAAATGACAGTCCGCTCGGTTGGATGAGACAACGGGAACCCCAAGGAAATCAATCAGCTCACTTCCTGGAACTTCACGGTGAATCCAGTAAGGCTGAATCTCGGCAATCGTGCTGAACACAACTCCCAGCCCGTTCTTTTCAGCAAGTTCCACGAGACGATCATAGTCGTCAAAGCGAAAGGCCCCAGGAATAGGCTCGACCCAAGCCCAGAGAATCCAGAGTTGCACGGTGTTGAGACCGGAGTCTCTGATCTTGGCAAAATCATCCGCCCAGTACTTCTCATCGGGAAATGGTGCTCGATAGTATTGAACGCCAAGATTCATCATTAGCCTCCACAGGCTGAACATGTGAACTTGCGGATACTAACATATTCATGTGCACATTCAAGTTATGTTATGCATCTTTGTCATCAGTCCGCTGATTTCGCAGTGGAACTCTCCGCTGTTGTGCCATATATTTCAATTCACTACTTCTTTATGGACGTGAACGATGAACAGGAGCATTTGGAAATCCCTCGGACCGGGCTTCATCACCGCTGCAGTCGTCATTGGGCCGGGCAGCATTACCGTAGCATCAAAAATCGGGGCTTCGGTGGGAACAAGACTCCTTTGGGCGGTTGTCGTCGCAGGGAGTTTCATGATGCTGTTCACGGCGATGTCGGCGCGCATTGGTACTTTGAACAGACAGTCTCTGCTGACGTTGGTGGCGGCACACTACGGACGCTGGTTGGCATTTACGATGGGAGTGCTTGCATTCATCGTCTGTGCATC
>JAKQFZ010000737.1 GCA_029558215.1 Candidatus Omnitrophota bacterium | reverse complement strand
TACCAACTCCGCCTAGTACTCAATCCCCTTGCGTGCGGGCAAACCGCGATCGAACGGATGTTTGATCTTTTTGAACTCCGTGACAAGATCGGCGAAGTCGAGAATCTCCTGTGGGAAATTCCGCCCCGTCAGCACCACATCGAGTTCCGACGACCGTGACTTCAGTAGGTCAAGAACCCGCGCCTCAGAAACCAGACCCAACTTCAGCACTGCACCCAGCTCATCGAGAACCAGAAGATCGAACTGACCGCTTCGGGCGATTAACTCCACTGTTTCCAGAAAGTGATTCACATGCTCGGCAAAGCGCTCCAGATCGGTCACTCTGAAATCCACGTAAAGGTCTTCTGGGTACTCATGGACGATCACGCGGATGTTGCGACTGAGGCTCTTGAGCGAATTGCGTTCTCCGATGGGAAAGGAAACATCCTTCATGAACTGAACAAAGCAGACGCGCATTCCCTGCCCGGCGGCACGAACTGCCTGGCCGACGGCTGCCGTCGTCTTTCCTTTGCCGTCCCCAAAGTATACCTGTACCAAGCTCGATGACATGGGCTTGTTCCTTTCAGCGATGCATGTTTCTCTCAGTACCAGAGCGTTTGGCAGAGGCTGTCTTACGGTCTTTCTCGGCGCAAAGCCGAGATGCAGACTGAGACGGACACAGCACTCAGATCAAGGAGCGCAGATGCGACAGCCCCATCCTGAGTCCCTTGTCGGTCAAGGCTCCGCCGTAGACCGGGTCTTCATGTTCAATGGACATATCGCCCTTGTAGCCGATGTCATGCAGTGCGGAGATGACTTTCTTCCAGTCCACCTGTCCCCAGCCCGGGAGCCGATAGCGCCACCAACCGGGAGCGGTGATCCCTTCCCGAGAGAGCACTTCATGACGAATCTCGGTATCCTTTGCATGAAACATGTAGACACGATCTCCGAACTGATAGAGTGCCGGCAACCAGTCTATGAACATCCAGACCAGATGAGAAGGATCGAATTCCAGCCCAATGGCAGGTGATGGAACCTCGTTGAACATTTTCTCCCACATCGGTGGAGAGAAGCCAAGATTCTTGCGTCCGTGGGGACAGTTCTCGATAGCGATCTTCACCCCATTGTCCTCGGCGGCTTTTGCGAACTTGCCAAAGGTCTTCTTGTAGTGCTTCAGCTGTTCATCTCGGTTGGCTCCTGCCGCAAAGGCGTTGCAGGTGACGATGTTGGTTCCCATGATCTTGCAGACTTTGATCGCCTTCATCATGTTCTTGACCGCTTGATCCGCCGCCGCGGGGTCATCAGCACCATAGTTCTGGAAATGAAACAGTGACAGCAGGACAATGCCATGCTTGTCAAGAAGCTCCTTGGTGCGCTTGGCTCCATCGGTCGTCAGCATTTCCTCGTTGGCAAAAATCTCCAAGCCGTCAAACCCCGCCTCCGCCGCAAACGCCATTCGACCTTCATCATATCCACTGCAGAAACCGATTCTCATAGACGCGCCTCCAGAAAAAGTTCAATTATGTTGTCAGAAAGACAACACCGAAGCTAATTCTCCCTGCTTTGCCTGTCAAGCGTAGACTGCGCACTCCTTGGCGCACTCTGTTGCATGAAATCCCGTTGTTGTGGTAGTATTCCTGTTTGTCGAGAGAACCGACTAAGGAGCAGAAGAGATGCGTTGCGTTTTGTTCAAAGCGCTTGCCGAAAGAACGCTGCTTTGTGATGGAGCCATGGGAACCATGCTGCAGCAGGCGGGTTTGTCCCATGGTGACTGTCCGGAAGAGTGGAATGTCACACATCCGGATGTTGTCGAGGGCATTCATTCTGCTTACTTTGCAGCGGGCAGCGATATCGTTTTGACGAACACGTTTGGCGCCAACCCGATCAAACTGGCACTCTACCACCTCGCCGACAGAACGGAGGAGTTCAACCGCGCAGCCGTTCGGCTCGCCCGAAAGGCCGCCGGTTCTGACCGCTATGTGCTGGGTGATATGGGTTCCTGCGGTGGGTTGCTCGAACCTTATGGTGACCAGAAGCCCGAAGAGGCGGAAGAGGCGTTTTTGAGACAGGCTTCCGCGCTGGCACAAGAGGATCTGGACGGCATCATCATCGAGACGATGACCGATCTGGAAGAGATGAAACTGGCGCTGAAGGCGGCTCGACAAGCGACTTCACTCCCCGTCATCGTGTCCATGAGTTTTCAGAATGGTTCGGTGCCCCACCGCACTCTGATGGGACAGAAGACTACCGACTGCGCTTTGGCACTGAAGGACGCCGGTGCCAGCGTCATCGGCTCCAACTGTGGTGTTGGCTCAGCAGAGCTTTTGGAGATCGTCCGAGAGATGCATTCGGTCTTGGGGGACGTTCCCCTTATTGCCGAGCCCAACGCCGGCCTGCCAATCATTGAAGGTGACAAGACGGTGTTTCCAGAAACGCCTGAGGAGATGGCCAGTCGAACTGGGGACTTCGTGCGTGCGGGCGTGCGTCTTCTGGGTGGCTGTTGTGGCACAAGTCCGAAACATATTCGGGCGCTGCGTCAGGCGCTCGACCAAATATCCTAGACAATATCGAGACTGAGAGAGCAACCATGGCAAAACACTGGGCTGTCGAACTTGGAGAGAAGATCATCGCGAGGCGGGGCAATGACCATGTCGTCTCCATCGGTGTCAGTCCTTCAGGGCCAATTCACGTTGGATTTCTGCGGGAGATCGTCATCGGTGACGTCATTCGACGAACGCTGAGTCAAATGGGTGCAAACGCCAAGTTGGTTCTGACTTCTGATGACATGGATCCCTTGCGGCATGTCTATCCATTTCTGCCAAAGAGTTACTCGGAGAATGTCGGGCAGCCTCTGTGCCGAATTCCTGATCCGGAAGGGTGCTGTCCGAGTTACGCCGAGCATTTCATCCGACCACTCGAGAAGGCGTTCGTCCGTCTGGGAGTGGAGATCGAGGTTCGGCGTTCCAGCGAGAAGTATGACGCGGGCTTGTTCACCGATACAGTCAAACAGTCCCTGGAAAAGCGCCAACGGATTGTGGATATCATCAGAGAAGAGTCAGGTCGCGAACTGGGCGAAGACTGGACGACCTACAACGCCATTTGCAGCACCTGTGGCCGACTGACCACCACAACCGTTCAGGAATGTGATGTGGCAAACCATCGAATTCGATACCAGTGCCAGAATGGTCATGAAGGTTGGGCTGACTACTCGAAAGCGGAGGGAAAACTTCCCTGGCGCATTGACTGGGCAGCGCGTTGGCACGTCTACGGAGTGACGGTGGAACCGTTTGGCAAAGACCATGCCGGTGCAGGTGGTTCCTACGACACCGGAAGCCGATTCTCGCGAGAGATATTCGACTCTGAACCACCAGAGCCGATTCCTTACGAATGGATTGAACTTCGAGGACTGGGCCCAATGTCCAGTTCCAAGGGCGTTGTCATCACCATCACGGACATTCTTGAGGCGGTTCCGGCTCAGTTGATGCGATACCTGCTGGTGCGGACTCGCGCCTCGAAGCATATCACCTTCGATCCCTGTGTCGGGTTGCTTCAATTGTGGGATGAATATGAGAAGATCGCTCAGGCGATCCAGACGGGTGACGAGGCGGCCGTGACAGAGATTGACCGTGCCAACTACGACTATTCACTCGTTCCCGATGCGGAAAACCCTGCTACCTTGGGTATCTCATTCAAGCATCTGGCAACAGCCGTCCAACTGGCGGGAGACTCCGAATCGGTTCTCCGGGAAAGCCTCCTGCGATCCGGATATCGGCAACAATGCGAGAACTGGGACAGGGTGATGACCAAAGCACGCTATGCCCAGGTTTGGGTTCAGCGCTTTGCCTCTGAGGACATGAAACTCAGTCTGGCCGAATCCCTGCCCGAATCAGTCCAGTCTCTGAACGATCAACAGAGAAAACTCCTGGCTCATCTCCACGATTATCTGCTGAAGGATGATCGAACGGACATGGAAATCCACAACGAGATATACGAGGAAGCCGAACGGCTAGGGCTTCGCTCCAAGGAAGCCTTTGGCGCGGTCTATCGAGTCTTTCTCGGTGCCAGCAGGGGTCCCCGAGTGGGATGGTTTCTGAGGGCATTAGATCCTGACTTTGTGAGAAAACGCCTGGAAGAGGCGTTGGCAGCGACAGGCACTTGTTAGTCGGCTGCACGTGAGGTAGTGGTGTAATCACCATATGAAAGAAAACCGGATTTTCGTTTTCATAATTCCCCCTCGATCCCCCTTTAACAAGAGGGGTATGGGGGGCTCGTGCGAAGACGAATCTGCCGATTCTCCACATCTGCAGAATAGATCGGTTCTTTTTGCAGCAGGCCACTTCTCGATCTGCGCCCCTTTCAGAAAAGGAAGGTACCATGAGAAAAGTTGAGATATTTCCCAACCTTTTGACGATGGGGAATCTTTGTTGTGGGCTGCTTGCAATCGTTCATCTATTTGATGCTACGCCGGAAAGCATGACCTGGGCAGCAAGGTTGATTCTTGCCGCCTTGGTTTTTGATGCTCTGGACGGACATGTTGCCCGACTGACAAAATCGGCATCCCCTTTCGGAGTCAACTTTGACTCTCTTGCGGACTTGACCACTTTTGGGGTGGCACCGGCCTTGCTGGCCTATCGGATGGTTTTCCCGTTGGGTGATCAGATCGGTGTGGGTTTGGTGGTCATCTATGCCGGATGCACGGCCTTGAGGCTGGCGCGTTTCAACTCAACGGCGACAACGAAGGGAAAGAAGCCTGATTTTGTTGGACTGCCCTGTCCGGCTGCTGCTGCTGCCGTTGCATCGCTGAGTATGTGCATCATGAAGTTCGAACTGGGACCCATCTCGGCTCTGGAAATGGGACGTCCTATAGCGGTTCTTTTCATGCTCTCTCTGTCGGGACTGATGGTCAGCAAAATCCCCTATCCGACCGCGCACCGACTGGGAATGGCAGGGGCGAAACCCTTCAACTATCTCGTCATCGCACTGTTGCTGCTGGGACTGGCGGCCAAACACCCATCCATCGCCGTTTTTCTGGGCAGCATGACTTACGTGGGTTTGGGCATCAAGGAAGAACTGGTTCGCCGGCACCGGAGAGAACGACGCACGGAAACCGCCGAAGAGCCAGAGACGGCTCCTACACCAAGGTAAGAGTTCTACCTCTGCAAACGACTCATGGTCGTGATGGGGTAGGATTGCAACATTGAACATGAAACTCAAAGTCCTTCTTCTCAATCCCCCAGGCGACCAACTGTACCTTCGCGATTACTACTGCAGTCACGCCTCCAAAGCGCGCTACTACTGGCATCCGTATGATCTGCTGGTGCAGAGTGGTTTTCTCTCAAAAGAATTTGCGGTTGAAGCGCTCGATGCCATGGTTACCCGAATGCCTTACAATGAGGCAGCAAAGGTTCTTTCAGAGAAACAATTCGATGCGCTGTTTTTTCTCACGGGAGCCGTCTCCTGGCGAAAGGATTTTGCATTCATTCAGGATGTCATCCAAGATCGAAATGTCTGCATCATCGCCACTGGCGACTTTTTGCTGACACAGGGTCAGAAGGTGATGAGCGAGTTCCCGTTCCTGGATGCCGTACTCTTGGACTTAACGTCTTCGGCAGTCGTCGAGTATCTCCGAGGTGACTTGACCGGTCAGCCGAGGCAGAACCTTCACTACCGGCACGAGGGGAACTTGATATTGGGCGAGAGAAAACTTGAGTCCAAAACATTCACGCTCCCTCTTCCGCGCTACGATCTCTTTCCATACAAACGCTATCGAATTCCCCACGGGAAAGGGAAGCCGTTCGCTTCCATTCTGACTGATTATGGCTGTCCGTTTCGGTGTTCGTTTTGCATCGGCGGGAAACTGGGCTACAAGACACGGGAAATCTCGAACGTCATGGATGAGCTTCGGTACGTCCACGGTTTGGGTATCCGCGAACTCTGGGTCAAGGACTTGACGTTCGGATGCCATCGAAGGCACAGCATTGAATTCTGTCAGGCGCTCATTGATTCCGGGATGCGTTTCGATTGGGTTACATTGTCACGTGTGGATGTCATGGATGAAGAGATTCTTTCCCTGATGGCGCGCGCAGGTTGTCATACGATTCAACTGGGTGTTGAGAGCGCCAATGAGACAATCCTCGAATCCATCTCAAAAGGCATCTCGAAAGACCGGATCCTTCAAGTATTCAGGACGTGCAGAAGGTTAGGCATTCGGACGCTGGCGCACTTCATCATCGGTCTGCCGGGTGAAACGGAGCAGAGTGCTTTGGAGACCATCGCGTTCGCGAAGCAGTTGGATCCGGATTTTGCCTCGTTCAATGTTGCCACCCCCCGCATTGGAACCGACCTTCGGGAGAGTGCCATTGCCAAAGGCTACACGAGCGAAGACCTGGATGTGCTGGACAACTCGCTTTCCATGCCCGTGATGGAAACCGAGACGTTGACCAGCAGCAAACTCTGGGAACTCAGGAACCGCGCGATTCGGGAGTTTCACCTGAGACCCCGATATATCTGGCGGCTTCTGAGGAGTTTCCGGTCCCTGCGGGAAGTGTACCACGCCTTTCAAAACGGTCTGGCGCTCCTGCGAACAACAGAGAAGAAATAAAAGCCCGAGCCGGGGCACATTAAGGTTGTCCCGGACTCGTTCTTTCCTTCCTTCTGATGGGTCAAAGTGTGAAGTATGTCTAAATCGTAATGTCGATCTTCTGACCGAGGTTCGGGTTGATGTTCAGATTCTGGTTCGGCATGACCCGCGCTTCTTTTTCCCTCGGGGGTGGTGGCGGAGGAGGCGCTTGTCTTGGCGCCTGGCTCTGCTGTGCACTTGGAGTCACCGGAGGGGGCGTGCTCCCAACTTCAGGCATAGTCCTTCACCTTCCTCTTACGCTTCTTTGTGAGAAGCGATTTTGTACTCAATAGTTATTGTAGTTCGGTGAGCGGGAAAGTCAAATTTCTTATAGAGGCACATGTCAGAATCTGGCTGGTGAAACCGAAAACCCGACAGTCTTTTCCACTGGCACTTTCCTCCTCTTCTCAACCACAGGGATGCAGCAATGCCGACATCAGCGTTTT
>JAKQFZ010000695.1 GCA_029558215.1 Candidatus Omnitrophota bacterium | reverse complement strand
AAGCCACTGATTGTTGGACAGCATTACGACATTTGGGCACACCTCAGTTGCCTTGTGGACAATGGTGGTGTCGGTGCGCGACTGCATACTGTGCTGCGGAACAGCGGTGGACAGCTGGATCAGAATGCGGCCAAGTTCCTTTCCAGCAGCGCAACTCCCCACATTCGGGATGAGTCGTTCAGTCTTGTCATTCCGGACAACGGACCGATTATTTTCAGAGCTGAGATCCTTGACAGCACTGAACCCACGGTGCTTGCCGAGGATGAACAGACATTTGACGTTGTCACTGTAACTCCAACGGACACGGTGACTCCCACTCCGACCTTGTCATCCGGCGTGTCGGGTTGGGAAGACAACTATCGTTAGTTCTCGCGTGGGAATATCGAACGAAGCGAGGCTTACCTGGCGCCTGGTTCTTGTGGATCAGGCGCCTCGCCTTTTGATGGGTCTTTCTCGAAGCATATCCAAAAGAAACGTTATGCTTGAATCTTTGTGGTATGTTGTTGCGCATTGCTGATTGGAGAAAGAAAGGAATTTTCAATGAGTCAGGAAGTGTTCAGGTACAGGGTTGGTTTTCTTGGCTGTCCGTCGGATCCAAGTGTGCTGTGGAATGATGAGAATGTCTGCCGGTTGAAAGAACTCGGATTCAACACGCTTCAGTTGAACATCGCCTGGGGGGCACGGCCGGCGGATGAGCCGTTGAATCTTGAGGACGTGGTGGAGTTTCCGGAAGAGACTCGGAGAATCTACAGCCAACCGGTGCCTCTGCGCTCGGAACAAACTCCGGAAGCCTTCGCGCGTCGGCAAAAGGATTTGCGCGATCGCATCGTAGTCAGCAGACGCAACGGCATGAGAACCATTTTTCATTTTGGCGCTCCCTATAACGCTCATTGTCGCTATGGTGATGCTCCGCCCAACTGCCTGATGGATGGCAAGACGCCTGAGCGCAACGCTGCTTTGGTGCAAACCTTTGCGGAAGCCTATCCAGGCGTGGATGACCTCTGGCTGTATACCTATGATCAGGACGCTTGGCTGTGTGACGAGTTTGGCCCCTGTCCCCGGTGCGCTGGCATTCCGCTGCATGAGCGTGTGACCGAATTTGTGAACCTTCTGGCACGCACATGGAAAAGGGTAAGGCCTGAAGGCCGCCTGTGGTGGGAGCCGTGGGAACTTTCCGCCGGACAGGTTCTGAGGTGCATTGAGCTGCTCGATCCGAAGTGTGTCGGACTGGCGCTGCATTCCAACATCGCTGAAGTCATGGCAACACAGCCGGTAGACCGATGGCTCAAAGTCTCCTGTCGATTGGCGAAGAAAGCGGGTGTGCCAGTCATCGTCGAACACTTTCTGGGAAGTCCAACCGAGGAAGTTGAGCCGTATCGGCATATCTCATACCCGTTGGTGACACTTCGGGCGCTTCGAGAAATCGCCCGTCTGGGCGTAGAGGGAATCAAAGAGTACTATGGTCTCGTGCCGACGCGGGAAGATCCGAATCTCCGCGTGACAGGACTGTTCTTCCACAATCCGCAAATCGGTGACCGTGAATCTCTCGAGCAGTTGGCAGAGCCCTACGGTCAAGCAGCTGACAAGATGGTCGAGTTCTGGCGACTGACCAGTGAAGCCATGGAACTCTTTCCCTGGTACACGTCCTGGTACATCCGGGAAGTCGGGAAATGCAATCCGTGCCACAGCATGAGTGCGGCTTTCATCCGAGGCCAGCAGTGCCACACGCCCAGTTGGGAATCCACACGGGCAGCGATCTTCATGAAGACCGATAGCCGACAGCCGGATAGTTGGCTGTTGGAAGATGTTCAATTGCAGTGTGAGATGGCAGCGGAGACTTTGAAGAAAGCCATCGCTCTGGGGAAGACAATTCGAGTTCCTGACACGTTGTCAGAAGATTTCAACCAGACTCTCACCGATCTTGATGGATGGAGAAAGAGGACTCTCTCTTACGCCTATCATCTTCGTGAAACTAATCTTGCTCGGATGATGCGGATGCATTCTGAGAAAGGGCAGGAGATTCCTGAGAAAATGCTGAGCGAGATGAGGGCGATTCTTCAAGCCGATCTGGAAAACCAAGACGGAGCGGAACCTTGCCGAAAAGCTTTGGAGCTTCTTGAGAAAGATCTTGCCGAGTTTCTCCGAACTTATTTTGTTGTTCCGGAACCAGCGACAGATCCGCATAGCCTTGGTCCTTTCACACTGACCTCTCGCTGAGAGGCTTGATGGCAGAACAGCTGCGCTCCAGGAGTGATCTTGATGGAACAAAGCAATTCCCAGGGGTGACAGACCAGGCAGGCTGGGCTATATTGCCAGGAAATAGACGTGTGGCCGAGGGGAGGTGCAAAGGGCTGACGAGGAGGAGGTACGGGAACCGTGAAGAGGACTGCGGAAAGAAGACTCTCTTGGGTTGCGTTTTGTCTTGTGTTGGCTCTTGCTCCTGCATCTGTCTGGCCTCAAGCCTACTACGCCTCCAAGGACAGGAATCTCGTTATCGTCTCCGACGTTCAGGTAAAGCGTTCGCTTGAAGTTACGGACACGGCTGTTGACTATGCCTATGGCGCTCTTGCCCCCAGTGGCCAGTATGTCATTGGTTCCGGGCTCATCGAACGCAAGTCATCCTACCAGCCCATAGAAGGCACCACACTCTATCTTGTCTCCCAGGACGGTAAGACGCGAAAGAAGATCGCCGAGGATGTTCTGGATGCTTTTCCGGCATCAAGACTGAACCGACTGGCGTTTATCACCCGAGACTTTCGACTTCACATCTTTCAAGATGGCAAGGTCACAACGGCATCCTTTCCGAATACGACCAACTATGTTTCATGGCTGCCCGATGCGGATCGTCTGGTGCTCACCGGCAGAGATGCCGACTGGTCTTACGATGCGATGTCTTCCCCTCGTGATACCGAGGAATTTCTTCGGATGAACACGAGCAACCTGTTCCTCTATGACATTTCAAGCGACACGCTTACGGCTCTGACGGACAACGATCAGGCGAACTACAATCCAGTGGCTGCTCCTGATGGGGAACAGGTGCTTTTCATCTCCACCTTGAACAACTACGCTTCCTTCTGGCGCATTCGGCTTGATGGTTCAGGCCTTGAACAATTGACCAACTTTGATCCCGACGGCAAGCGAGACGAACTCATTCCAGTTGCTTTCAGCCGTTCCCTTTCATGGCATCCGTCAGGGGCATTTCTCATCTATGACACGACTGATCCAGGGGGTGGCCATTCGATCTGGCTTTTCGATCCGACTGGCAAGAGAGCTCAAAGGATTCAGCAAGGTCGCTGGCCAAAACTACTGTCTTCTGGCAAAACCATTGCTTTTGAGACTCCCGAAGGAGGGATTTCTGCAATGACACTTCCTGAGTTTGTGCGAAAGCAGGAGGTGCAGCGATGAGCATCAGAATCCTTCCTATTCTGAGCGGAGTTACCCTCTTGATGGTTGCCACGCCGATACTGGCAGCGACGCCTGGAGGGCCATTGGGTTGTCCCTTTTCAGACTTTGATGTCTGGCGCGTCACTTCCGCTTTCGATCTTGATCCAACTTCCGCTGTCATGGCGGACTGGATGGGTTGGAGAACGGGAGAGCCAACGGCGGGATCCGGCCATGCCTATGACGGACACACGGGAACCGATTGGGGAATGCCCAATGGAACGGAACTGCTCGCCGTTCTGGATGGAACGGTCTCTTCATGGCGGGACGGTGTTCCCAACGACGATCATTCTGACACTGGCAACTACATCATTTTGAACCATACAACAGCGCGTGGCAATTTTCGGACAAACTGTTGGCACTTGTCCCAAGGTACCGTCGTCCCAAGGAGCGTTGGTGCCGCAGTGACCAAGGGAAGCAAGATTGCCGAATCGAACAATACCGGCAATTCTACCGGCCCCCATCTGCATTTTGGAGTGGCTTACACGAGCGGCTCTGCAGCTTACTCCTGTGGCTTTTACAACGGATGGTTTGAGGATGACGTGTTCTACTATGGAGACACCCGTGCTTGTCTTCGGTATGTTCAAGTCAACACATCAGCACTCAACTGCCGAGTTGGAAACACAACCGGCTATGATGTGATCACGACACTACCCCTGAATTCAGTCTTTGTTGCCTCACAACGAAATGGCTGGTACCGGATCTTTCTGCCCATGCCACCCGCACGAGCCCATGAGAGTCGCACCGCAGCCGGGGCTGTTTCGCCTTCTCCGGGCTACGTCGAGTCGGGCAGTTGGAGTTCAGGCACAGAAAAAAGCACGGTTGCTGACGCGGCTGGAAATGTAGATCGGGTAACATTGGCCGGAGCCGGCAGCCGCTTCTGTGACGGCGTTGGCACAGACACGGCGCAGTATGTCCCCAATTTCACGCAACGAGGCCAGTATGAAGTCTTTGCCACATGGCCGAGCAACGCCAATGCGGCGGGCGTGCAGTATACTGTTCGCGATCTCACAGGCACATACAATGTTTCACTCGATCAACGGGGTGCCTTTGGCACTTCTGGCAGTGGTACCAAAGCATCTCCTTTCCGAATCAGCCAGACTCCATTTACACACAGTTATACGACTGTCGGAGGAGAGGATACCTGGGATGTCTATACACCCGTCGGTTCCGGAATCAGTCAGGCAGGTCCTGAAGTGCTCTACCAGGTCACGGTTCGCAATCCTTGTACCATCACGGTGACGGTCAACCATACAGGCTATCCGACGCTTGACGTGGACATTCATCTGCTTTCGAGCCTTTCAAACACTGCGTGTGTCGCTCGCGCAGACTGGACATTCACCTATTCCATTCCGTCGGCAGGAACGTACTACATTGCCGCCGACACCTATCAGAATGACTCCCGCGCCACAGCGTACACTCTCGATGTGACCGTTCAGGGAGATCCGACTTTCCCCAACAGTTGGAACAGTCTAGGGACGTATTCCTTCGCGCGAGGTCAGAATGCCTCGACAGGTTCAATTACCCTTGATGAATCCACGGTGACCGGTGTTGTTGAAGCGGGACAGCCGATGCGCGTTTACAGCGATGCGATCAAACTGGTTCCGAAGATTACGCATCGTTCGGGGTGGGTTTCCGACAGTTACCTGACTGTGCTCGGGACCGCACCATGCTCTGTTGGCGTATTGGTGGATCGCAACGCCCAGAACGACTCCAATGTGATGGATAACTACGTGGAAGTGCCGATCTACGATTCGCCTAACACAGGGGCGGGGGTTGTCGCCAAAGCCGTTACAGGGCAGCGTTATGTTGCCACACGACATGTCGAAGGGGACTGGTATCTGATTCACCTCACCAACGGCGCTGGTGCGACAGAGGGATGGATTCAGGGCAGCAATCTGTTCGTGTACAACGATCTGCCCACCGAGACGCCTGCGGCAACCGCTACTCCGACTCTTACGGCGACACAGACCCCAACACGCACTCCGACGCAGACACCTACGGTCACGCCCACTCGCACACCGACCTTTACACCAACGCGGACACCCACGTTCACTCCCACATGGACGCCGACACGGACTCCCACTCGAACACCCACGCAGACCCCTTCGAGGACTCCAACACCGACGGGAGTGCCAACGAATACGCCGATGGTAACTCCGACACCCGTGACATCGCATGCAGGAGAAAGCTGGGTTCTGTTTCGATAGGTCTTTCTTTTTGGCGCTCTGAGCGAGACTCGCTGATTTGACACTTGCTGCGGGCTCGTGTTCTACTGATCACGTTTGAACAATCTGTCCTGACGCAGTTACTCTTTTGGATCTGCAGCCGCGTTCAGTGACATGATCTCGGAGTTGGTACGATGAGTCGTTGGAGTTCTCTGAAAGGTGCTCTTTTAAGCATCCTGTCTCCAATCAGCGTTCTCTCAATGGTGATGGCTTTCAGTGTCTGTGCACAAGAGCCGACTCCCAAGCCCAATGTGGTTCTCATTCTCGTGGACACGTTGCGTGCGGATCATCTTGGATGCTATGGATATCAACACAATGTTTCGCCGAACATTGACCGGCTGGCGGCACAGTCAAAGGTTTTCACCCGCTGCTACAGTGTGGCACCTTGGACCCTTCCTTCAATGGTTTCCATCATCACCTCACTGTATCCTGAAGTCCATGGCGTCAAAACGGAAAAGGATCGCCTTGGGGACAAGGGTACGGTTCTGGCAGAGGTCCTGCGAGGACACGGATACTCAACGGGTGCCGTAGTCACAAGTTCCTTTCTGACGGGTACCTGGAATTTCGATCGGGGCTTTGATTTCTTCAGCAAGAAACCTGCTTCAGGACACTCCGGTGTCACTTCGGCCGCCGCCACTTATCATGGAAGGAAGTTTCTGAAGGAACAGGCAAAGACCCCCTTCTTTCTGATGATGCACTATTTCGATCCACACACTGAGTACATCGAACACGGTAAGTTCGATTTTACCTCCGCCCTTGGCTACAAGGGACCGCTTGAGCAAGGGATGCCGATCATTGATGTCTGGCCTCTGATTAACAAGAAGTTGATGACAGATGACGATACAGCCTTTCTGAAAGCCCTTTATGACTCAGAGATTGCCTTCACAGATGCCTGTATCGGCGGACTTCTTGAAACACTCAAGGAGATGGGTGTTTTTGAGAACACCTTGATCATTCTCACCTCAGACCATGGGGAAGAGTTCATGGATCATGGCGGACTGGAGCATTCCCGAACTTTGTACGAAGAACTCATTCATGTTCCATTGATCATCAAGATGCCCAATTCCAGCCAACCTGAGTCTCTGTCCATAGTCGTTTCTGTCCTTGATGTTTTCCCAACTGCATTGGATGCTCTCTCGCTTCCTGCTCAGCCCGGAGTCTTTGGGATCAGTCTTGCCAAATCTGACTCGATGCAAACTGATCGGGTCTTGTTTGCTTCGTCCTACCGAGACGGAGACAAGATGTCTGCACTTTCAGGGCACCTGAAACTTATCCACAATATCAAGAGCGGAAAGCGAGAGTACTACGACCTGCAAAAGGATCCGAAAGAAAGTCAGCCACTCGACGAGCCTGATCGTCCTGAGTTCCAGAACCTTGATCACGCTTTGGAAAAGTGGCAAGAAATCAATGCGGCGCAGCAACCGCTCAGCGCATCCACAGAACTGACCAATGAGCTATCAGAAGAGTTGAAATCACTCGGATATCTTCGCTGAGTGCAACAGACTGGGGCATAAGGAAGTCGGGAGTCACTGGCAACTGCGATGAAACTCAGAGAACATCTTCTTTCGGAGCAATGGGGCTATTGGGTGGCTACCGTGATCGGAGCCGTTGCGCTGTTGATCGGCCTGATCGTCAGCCGCACGGATGTTGGAAAAGTTCTTGAACTGAGGCTTCTGGATGCGCGTTTCCTGTGGAGAGGTCGTGCTGAACCGGAGAGTTCCATCGTCGTTCTCGGAATTGATGAGGAGAGCATAGACTTCTTTCGGGACAAGGGGAAACCCTGGCCTTGGCCAAATCGGATTTATGCCGAAGCGGTTCAGTCTTTGACCGACATGGGTGCATCGGTCATTGTCTTTGACAAGATTTTCAAGGATCCGACTTCTGGTTCGAGCGATGAAGATGAGCAACTGCTCGCCCAGTCTGCCAAGAGGCACGGCAAGACGATCTATGCGGTGGACATGGACAAACGGGAAGTGGGTGGAATCATCCGTGAGTCAGTCAACGAGCCACTTGCTGTCATCGCTGAGTCGGGGATTCTGGGATTCATCGATCTACCCATGGACGAGGATGGAGCAGTTCGTCGGGTGACTTTTCTGGCCTCGTGTCAGGGGAAGCAATATCTCAACCTTGACCTGCAAGCCTACCTGCTCATCAAGGGGAAAACTCAAGACAATGTTCATCTGACTCCGAAGAAGAATCTTCAAGTTGGAAGTCTTGCGATCCCTCTGGATTTTCGGAATTCAGCATATATCAACTATCCTGGCAAGAGTGTCTTTGAGGAGTACGCTTTCTTTCAACTGTTCGATCCGGAACAGAAGGCTCTTCTGCAGGAGTTGGAGATCTTCCGCGGGAAGACTGTTTTCATTGGAGTGACCAGCGAGTTGTTTCATGATGACTACGTCATTCCATTCAGCCGTGTCTCGAAGGCGCGCTCCACCTCGGAAACTGAACGCGAATTTGCCGGAACGACTCGGGAGTATGGAGTCCATATCCACGCGGCGGTTCTGCACACATTGCTCAAGGGACCCAGAATTCAGCCAGTTCCCCTGAAAATGGTGGGGCCGATCTCAACCGCTCTGGGACTGCTGGTTGTGTTACTCTTGAGCCGTGCCGGATTCAAACTGAGTCTTCTTCTATCAGTAGGTCTCGCGTTTTGCTGTATGGTGGCTGGGTTCTGGCTTTTCCTGCACCACGCCGTGTATATGAACCTTGTCTCTCCCCTGTCTGCCATCGCATTTCCTTCGGTTGCCATGCTCTACTACAAGTTTCTCTACGAACAAAGCCAGAAGAGTCAGATTCGCTCTTACTGGTCTCGGTATGTCTCCGATGACATTGTGGATCTGATGGTCAAAGGCAAGATTTCTGTCGAGTTAGGTGGGCAGAGAAGGCGGGTCACTGTTCTGATGTCCGATATCAGGGACTTTACCCCGCTGTGTGAACGGCTCTCACCCAGTGATCTGATCGCGCAGCTGAATGAGTACTTCTCCGAGATGGCGCGGGCGATCTTTGCCCATGGTGGGACAATTGATAAGTTTATTGGTGATGCCATCATGGCCTATTGGGGGTTTCCCCATGAACAGGATGATCATCCACAACGGGCTTGTCTGGCTGCGGTGGAGATGCTTCGACATGCCGAACTTCTCTGCAAAAAGTGGGAAGATGAGGGGAAACCAACCTTTCGGATGGGGGTCGGCATCAACACAGGCGATGTGGTCATTGGCAATGTCGGCGCCGAGGTTGACAATGAGACGATCCAGAACTTCACCCTCCTCGGTGATGCGGTGAACCTGGCCGCGCGACTTGAATCGGAGAACAAGAACCACGGGACAACGCTCATCGTCAGTGAGTACACATGGGAACAGGTGAGAGATCTCAAAGGCTTTCGCGCCAGAAGCCTTGGGGAACTGAAAGTCAAGGGCAAGAGTCAGGCAATTCAGTGTTACAGTATTGAACTGGACGAAACAGTTCAAACGGGATAAAATTCTCTCTCAGTAAGATAGATTTGACGGAGGAAAGATATCATGAGAAGCATCCTCATTCCCACTTTGTTAGTCCTGTTGATCTGTGTTGGGGTCTCTGCCCATGCTCAAGGGCAGGCTGTCGGCGACGCAAAGATCACGAGTGTCAGCGGAACCGTCATCGTCCGATCTGCGTCTTCGTCGAAACTGACTCCTGCCAAACCTGCGATGGTCGTCTCTGTCGGGGATACGGTCATGACGCGAAAGGCAAGCGAGGCGACCTTGCTTTTTCAGAAGACAGGGGCTTTCAAGAAACTGGGTTCAGATGAGAACTACGTTGTCCAGGTCGAACAGCAGGACAGTGCCACCAAGAGTGGTCTGGGGGATGTGCTGTCGGGTTTGACGGAGCTTTTCACCAGCCAGAGTGACACGCGCGAGGAACTCCTGGCGATCTCTGCAACAGTTCGCAAGGCAACCGACGAGTCGGGTGTTGTCAAGAACAACTACATCTTTCGAATGCCTCTGAATACCGACCTGCTGGAAGAAACTCCGACAATTCGCTGGAATCCCATTCAGGATGCCCGTGCTTACAGCGTCTCCATAGCGGATCCCACGGGTGTCTTTCTTGAGAAATCCACTATGGAGACTGCCCTGGATCTGGCAGCTTTGAACAAGCCCCTTGCAAGAAATGTCACCTATACGGTCAAGGTGCGGGCATCGGTTCCGGACAAAGGAATCGTTGAGGATTCCGGATACATTCGAGTCAAGAGCGTACAAGAGGTCAGCCAGATCAAACAGGCCGAGCAGATGATTCATGACGAGACGGGCAAGGGTCTGGACGAGACTTCGTCGGCTCTGATTCTGGGAAGATATCTCGAAAGCAGTCGCCTCTATCAACCGGCCTATCAGCTCTATGAACAAATGCTGAAGAAGGACTCTTCCGCTGACTTTGCGAAACTCCGGATGGAGATCATCGAAGTGACCTGTCAGGTCAAGGAACCGACCGTAGAGTCCAACTGACTCTCGTGGGTGTGCGTTATGCAGCAGGGCTCACTGTCGAACGCCGAGATTCGGGAACGCCTCGGATTCTCCGATGATCAGCTGATGCGTGAGTGTGAACTGCAGCCCTACCAGGCCAGCGGTCCCGGAGGACAAAAGCGAAATCGAACGTACTCCGCAGTTCGGTTGCAGCATCATCCAACAGGCATCAGCGTTACTGCTGCCGAAAGCCGTTCCCAGTTGGACAACCGTCATAAGGCGCTCAAACGCCTGCGTGAGACCATTGTGGTGCAGTTTCGGTTACCATTGCCGGAGTGTCCAGAATGGCCGGAGGGGATTCACCCCTGCCACGAGAGGCTTCAGATCAACCCCGCCAATCCCCAAGTGCTTCCCGTCCTGGCGTTGGTTCTGGATGCTTTTGCTCAGTACAGCGGACAATTGCGGGAAGTTGCAGACTTTTTCCAAGTTACCTCTTCCAGTCTGATTCGGTTGCTGTCAGGGCACCCAAGATCCTGGACTGAAGTCAATCGCATTCGACACCAGAACAGTCTGCCTTCCCTGCACGTGTGAGGACGTCGGAACCTATTTCCGCAACGTAAGCGACCGAATCGCCTGAACCGCGTCAGGCCATCGTTCGCGACGCGTCAAGCATGAGAAAAACACGGCCGGTTTGAGGTAGTGGGCTTTCCAGAGCATTTCTCGCCCTTGCGTCAACTGCTTGAGTGAAAGATCCTTGGGGACAAAATGCGTGTGTGTGCTCTTTGAGTCCTGTTCGAAGCGACCGAAAAGGGATGCAGTCTCATGAGCCTCGCATCCGGGAAGGGGATTGAAGAACTGGATATCTACATCATCGAAGGGGACCTGTTGTATGAGTGATGCGGATTCGCGCATTGTTTCTTCCGATTCCTCGAAGCCTCCAACGACAAACTGTCCCAGTACCTTGATGCCACTTTTCTGGAGCAAGCCAAGAGCTTCTTCGATATCCTCAACTGTCATCTTCGTGTTGAGTGCGTCGAGAATTCTCTGAGAGCCTGAGAGATGAGTCATCGTTACCTGACAACAGCCAGCCCTCTTCATGAATGCGGGAAGATCCGGATGCAGGAGATCGGACTTCACCCGACAAGACCAGGTGATTCCCAACTTGCTCTCAGAAAGCCCTCTGCACAACTGCTCCACATGATGCTTGTTGATCACAAGGGTATCATCTTCAAAGGCGATGTGCTTGATCCCGTGTTCGCTGATCAGATGCCGAATCATGTTGATGATGTGTCTGGGACTGTGAAAGCGACGCTGCCTGCCAAAAACACTCTTGTTGCAGAATACACAGGGAAGAGGGCATCCTCTCGATGTTACAAGGATTGCTGACGGACGCGGAATCTCCCAACGGGCGGGAGGTTGATAGTACTGGGCAAAGTCAGGCAATAAATCCCATGCGGGCAGCGGCAGTTCATCAAGATCTCGAACGAAAGCTCCACGGGGAATCTCATTGATGTTGCCGTTGTCGCGATAGACCGCACCTGGAACCGATGCGATGGGTTTTCCTCGCTCCAATGCCTCGATCAGGTCGGGCAGTCGCACATCACCCTCTCCCATAAGTGCGAGATCGAACTGAGGGTAGTTGAACATCGTCTCGGTCGGTTTGGCTGTCACATGCACACCACCCAGAATCGTCTTGAGTCCCTTGGCTTGGCACATACCTGCCATCTGGGCAGCAGAGTCTATGTTCAGGGAATTGCCGGTGAAGCCGACATATCTGCTCCCCAGGGACAGAATCTGCTCAACACCCGCTTGGGGGTCTAAGTCCAGCGCCTGGCAGTCAACAAGGGCAACCTTGTGCCCTCGAAGACGCAAGGACGCAGCCAACTGACATAAGCCAATTGGGATGCCTGGCACCGGCATCAGACGACGGCACGCTTCATCGAGTGGTGGATTGACCAGAGTTACCTCTGCCATCGTAGTCTACGAATCACCTTTCTCTGCGCGTTCGACCAACATGATGGGAATTCCGTCCTCTACCGGATAACGTCTGCCACAGACGGTACAGACAATCTCGTTCTTTTTCTTATCGTACTCGACCTTGTCCTTGCAGACGGGGCAAGCGAGAATCTTCAGCAACTCTTCTTTCACCATTTTCTCAATCTCCTCGTTTCTTTGTGAGCGTTTACATTTTGCTGGCAAAGCAGTCAAAGTTCGGCATCCGCCTCTCTCGGTGACACTCAGTTCAGAACAAGCCTGTCATTTGCGGAGCAAGCGTTCAAGGAAGTGGGCATA
>JAKQFZ010000672.1 GCA_029558215.1 Candidatus Omnitrophota bacterium | reverse complement strand
TTTTCAGGTCACCTCTTAAGATGTGACCACGTTTCCACCAGATCCACAACAGTAACGCGACCGGAAGAGTGACTGCTATTGACTTGCTGAGCAGAGCACAGAGGAAGAGAGCTAGAGAGGCAACATACTGACGTTGGTTTCTCGTGTCTTCCGAGTCAAGATAGTTCTTGAATGCGAGAAGATAGAACAGTCCCGACAGAACATCCTTTCGCTCGATAACCCATGCCACCGACTCCACCCTCATGGGATGCAGCGCAAAAAGTGCGGCGGCGAACCATGACAACCTGACTCCAGATCGGCGAAGCAGACTCCACACAAGAATTGCGTTTGCGCAGTGCAGCAGGACGTTATTCAGGTGATATCCCAAAGGGGTCTTTCCCCAAATCTGATACTCCAACCAAAAAGAAGTGTACGTCAAAGGCCAATAGCCTGACTCCGCTCCAGATATCGCACTGGGGTCCGTCCATATGCGCCATAGGCCGCCAAGACTGCGCATCAGGGGATTGTGGATGACGTGATTGTCGTCCCAGACATAACCAGCTCGAAGGGCAGGGAAGTAGAAGACCAGAATTGCACCTATCAAAACAACACTCCCAAGCCATGGCTTGGAATCTCGGAGTGTTCTCAACGCGGGCTTTTGGACAGTCGGACGGGTGCTCCTGTCCGACTGCACTTGCTGCTTTGTGTGTAGTTTCTTTGACATTCAGAGAACTCTCATTGACCGACATTTCTGCTAATTCGAGAGACCTTATCTGAATCATACCAGCTCCAGCGTTGTTGGAGAAAAAGAATCTTGACATCAGTTCAGTCGAGGCATATCCTCAAAATGGAAGCTGAGAGATACATACATATTCCTAACCCATTGGCGAGCGGGAGTAGCTCAGCTGGTAGAGCATCAGCTTCCCAAGCTGAGGGCCGCGGGTTCGAACCCCGTTTCCCGCTCCAGTCCTAACCCTCTCCACCTAAAGCACTTATGACCTTCAAGCCTGATCGCTCATTGTGCCGTTTAGGCGAGTTGGGTGAACAATAGGTGAACAAACGGTTTTCGAACTCGTTCATTGCAGCCTCAAAACCTGGGTGCAGATACCTCGATGAAGTCCTGATCTCCGAATGACCCATGAGAACCTGAATGGTTGCAGCACTGCAACCTTTCTCAGCCAGTGCGGTTCCGAAACAGTGGCGCAGATTGTGCGCAGGCGCACCGTTCGGATCGATCCCAGCCTTCTTGTACGCTAGAGATAAGGCTCTCTTTATCCTTCTCTGATGAACGCTGGGGCCATCGGGTGCAGGGAAGACCCACTCATTTTCCGGAACCTCCACAGCCCACTCCTGTAAGGCATTCCTGATCTCAGGAGTGAGAACTGCTTTCCGTGAACAACCGTTCTTGGTCCTCTGCCCCTTGTCTGGATCATGCATCACCCAGATGAAGCCTTCCTGAAGATCGACGTCCTTCCATCTGATCTGGAGCGCTTCGCTTTCTCTGAGTCCTGCATATCTGGCCAGACAAATAAACAGACGCGTCCTACAGTCCGCAACAGCCAAGATCCTGTTCTCGCCCGTAGACGTCAGGCCTTGTCCTCAGGCGAGTATCATCGGCCAGACGCTCAATCCCCTCCGCAGGAGATGTCGG
>JAKQFZ010000683.1 GCA_029558215.1 Candidatus Omnitrophota bacterium | reverse complement strand
TACCACGACAGTCGTCACAGTGTCCGCAAAAAGAAGAACTCTCCAAAACCACTCTGTCGCCAGGAGCAAGTCCCTCAACACCCGAACCTATCTCAGATATCTCGCCTGCCACTTCATGACCCAACTGCCTCCATTCCGGAGACTGGGAAGCAGCCACGTGGACATCCGTACCGCAGATTCCGCAAGCCCCCATTCTAAGTACGATCTGAGTGAAACCTGCCACAGGCTTGGGAACTTCATGGAGATCAACCTGAAATGGAGATTTCACAAACGCAGCAAGCATCTCTAAACACCGTTTCTCCGACCTGTCAGTGTGACGATCATCGTCAGGAGTAGTATCTTCAGATCAAGCACAAAAGAAATGTTGTTGATATAGGACAGATCATATCGAAGTTTGTTGTAGGGAGACGCATTGTAAAGACCGTGGATCTGTGCAAGACCAGTCATGCCAGGGCGAATCTGAGTACGCATCTCATAGGTTGGGTTCTCACGCGTGTACTCCTCGACGAAGGACGGTCTCTCAGGTCTCGGTCCAACCAGGCTCATATCGCCTTTGAGTACGTTGTAAAGCTGCGGAAGCTCATCCAGGTTCCATCGTCTCAGAAATCTTCCGATCGGGGTGATCCTGGGATCGTTGTTCAAGGCGAGAACCGGTCCGCTCTGAGCTTCAGCATCGGGAACCATCGTACGGAATTTGTAGAGAACGAACTCTCGGTTATCCATCCCGATTCGCGGTTGGGAATAGAGTGCGGGCGAATTCGGGTCGAATATCTTGATGGCAAACCAGATGACGATCCAGATTGGAGACAGCAGGATTAGACCCACAGCAGCAACGGCCACATCCATCGTTCGCTTCCAGAAGCGGCACCAGGGAGGAAGATCCCCTCTGCGAATCTCGATCATTGGAATTCCAGCGACATGGCCAATTTCTACACGACCAATCATGGTCTCATAGAGTTCGGGCAGCATTCGGACACGTGCTCGGGTCTGTTCACACTGCGAGAGAATCGCAAGCAGCTCCCCACGACTCGCTCTGTTTGACGTGACAATGATCTCATCAACCTTGTGTTCCTGGACGATCTGTCGAATATCTTCGAGTTTTCCCAGAATCTGACCCGACGAGGTAACCTGGGTTTCATCAATCTCATCATCAATGAAGCCGACAACACGATGACCCATCCGTGAATACTGCTCAATTTCCTGACGAACAGTCTCTCCAAACTCTCCTGCACCGACGATGAGCACTGTGGTCAGGTCATAGGCCCATCGTCTTCGCCGCCGCAAGTACAGCAGACGCCAGGTACTGAATCCGATTAGCGAGTAGACCCACGTCAAAACAACAACGATGCGAGACAGCTGCACCGGGCTCTGTCCGACGGCCAAAGACCTCTCGTCGAGTCCGTTGGCATAGTAGATATAAGCAAACTGAAGCACACACAACTCGATGACTGAGCCGAGCGAGACAGCGCAGAACGTGTTGTAGAGAACATCTACGGCATTGTTGTTTGCGCGGAAATCATAAAGGCCGTAGGTGTAGTGCAGGAAAAGACGAATCAGGACGATCACCAGCAAAGTGTGTTTGTAAAGAACAACATTTGGTGGATTGGGCGGGAAACCGAGCCAGGAAACCACGGCCAAGGCGACCGCTGCCAGCATGACAAAGAGATCGACCGCAATAAACTTATGTGCCGGCCCCTTGGGAGGCATCAGTTACCCTCTATGGCCTCGGGAAGGCATCGGATTTGCTGTGCCCTCCAGTAGGTGTTGATAAATCTGCTCCGTTGATGCAACCATCTTCTCAACGGTGTAGTTGGCTCGAACAAACATTCTGCCCTCTTCGGCAAGAGTCTGCCATTGTTCTCTGTTCGTTCTCCAGTCGCCAAGGAGCCTCATCAGCGCGTCAGGGTCTCGAACCGCCGCAAGCCTGTTCCCGTAGACCGGCTCCAGGAGTTCCTGGGTTCCTGGAACTCGCGTTGCAACGATTGGCAGTCCTGCAGCCATAGCCTCCAGAACCGCGATTGGGAAACCTTCCCACAAGGAGACCAGTAGGAAAACGTCCAACGCTTGGAGAAACCTAGGGATATCCTCTCGATATCCCAGCAGACGAACTTCCTCCTCCAGGCCACAGTCCCGAATCCGAAGCCGGAGTTCCTGCTCGAGAAAACCTTCACCCACGATCAGAATCTTGAATTTCCATCGGGCTTCCTTCAAGAGACGACCGAGCAGCACCAGAGTGCCCAGTGCCTTCTGTGGGCGCAATCTTCCGACTGTTCCAAGAGCGATTTCACCATCCTCAACACCGAGACGCCGACGGTAATCGTCATCACGCTCAGCAGACGCAAACCGCTCATATTCGATACCGTTTGGCACCCATGAGAGTATATCACTCGACGATGTCAACCTCAAACAGCTTTTTACCGATGCGGCGTCCGACTCGGAAACGCAGATGATGCGATCTGTACGACATCGGGCAAGGAGTCGTTCCCAATTCAGGGCTGCCAGTCTCTTGAGACCTCGGTAAGAGTGCCCGGGATGAAATCCATGAACGGTGTAGACAACATGCGACCTTGTTCCAGCAAACAGAGAGGCGACTCGACCGTACGTGCCTGCCCGAATCCCGTGACAGTGGACGATCTGAACATTCCCACTTCTGATCAGGCGCGTGATTGAGGTGATTGCCCCAAACTGCAATCCTCGATCGAGAGGTACCTTGTACCAGGGAATGTCCAATTCTTCGAATCGCCTGCCGAGTGGCGGAAAATCATCTGGTGCAGCCAGGATCGGAGAGTAGCGCTGACGATCGGTATGCTTGACCAAAGAGAAGACGTGTTCGGCAGCGCCTCCAATGAGTGACGCCACAATGTGAACAACTCGTATCATCGTGATCTCCACTTGGAGTAGATGGTGAGAAGGGTTCGGGATGCGAGTCCCCAGTGCTTCTTGGCGTAGTACTGCTGGCTTTGGCGGTAGGCTTTGGAGGATTCTTCAGGTGCCGAGGCTGCACTCGCTCCTTCAACGTGTCGCACGACCGCGTCAGGGCAGTACACTACCCGATACCCCTTCTGTCGAATGCGGACACACCAGTCAATGTCCTCAAAAAAGAGAAAGAAGCGTTCATCCCAGCCACCCACTTCATTGTTGACACAACGCCGGAAGAGAACGCAGGAACCGCTGACCCAGTCCACATCGAGAGGTTTGCTCGAATACGCGTCCAACCGTTTGGTCAGAGCCGCATCATGGGCTCGAAGCCCGTACTGGCAACGCCTCCTGAACCATTCGCGGAGCAGAGTCGGTTTCCATCCCCACGTCAACTGCAGACCTCCATGGGCATAGCGATGCTTGGCTCCGACAACAGCAATTCGCGGATCGCTTTCCAGAAGATGGAGCATGGCGGAAAGACTTCCCCGTCCCATCACCACATCTGGGTTGACAAGAAGAACGTAGTCACCAGAAGTCCCTGCAAGCGCTCGATTGACAGCCCTGGCAAAGCCTTCGTTGCACTCAGAGGCTATAAGGGATTTCCTCTGAAGAAGTGTGTAGGCGATCTGAAGGGTTTCGTCCTGAGAAGCATTGTCCACAAGGATGATCTCTGCTTGCCTGTCCTGCATTTCAGCCAATACTGATTGCAGGCATGCAGACAAGTGCGCCTCAGAATTGTAGGTCACAACAACGACTGTAATTGTCATCTTCAAGAATGTTTGACTAGGCGTTCATTCCTATTGCGAACATCTGTTCGAGATCGTGCCGTGAGAATGTTCGGAAGGCAAAAAGAGTATTTGTACGAGTGATGCCTTCCAGAGTGATCATCTTCTCCGTAACCAGATTTGCCAAGTCCTCATTGCGGCGCACGCGGACGATGGCGACCAGGTCATAGTCACCTGCCACAGAGTAGACCTCCGATATCTCTTCAAACTCTGTCAGTTTCTCACTCAAGGCATGAATCTTGGTTCGTTCGGCGTTGATCAGGATGACGGCATTGACCATCTTAGAGACCTCCTATGCGACACACAATCCACAGACATTGGCAAAACTCTGAGCCGCGTCTGTGCTCCGTACAGCGAAATACATCAAACAGTCTATCAGCAGGCACGAGTGGTCTTCAACTGAGCAACATGCCGGCAATAGTTGCAGTCATCCAGGATGCCAAAGCACCCGCAATCATAGCCTTCAGACCCAAGCGCGACAGATCACCCCGACGCGTTGGAGCAATGGCGCTGATTCCGCCAATAGTGATGCCGATGGAACCAAAGTTCGCAAATCCGCAGAGTGCGTAGGTGGCAATGATCTGAGAGCGTTCCGAAAGGGCTGCGAATCCCTCCACGCCTTTAATGTGGTTCGCCAGAACACTGTATGCCACGAATTCATTTGCTGAAAGCTTCAGTCCAAGAAGATGTCCCACTTTTCCTGCTTCGGCCCAAGGAACACCCATCAACCAGGCGAGTGGTGCCAGAATTGTCCCGAGCAGAGTGGCGATGCTTCCGGGAAACAGACCCAAATACTCGCCGCTGCTGCCGATTTCCTCGTACCCGAACAAGCGATGGTCAATGATCCCATCACCCCATTTGAGAACTACGTCCACAAAGGCCAGAAGTGCCAGAAACGCAATGAGCATTGCTGCGACATTGATTGCCAGATGAAGTCCGTCGGTTGCACCTCGAACAATTGCATCCAGAACATTGTCAGCAGATTTTTCTCTGGAGACTCGCACGTCTCCGGCAGTGACAGAATGCTCCGTTTCCGGAACAAACATTTTTGCCAGAACCAAGGCGGCAGGAGCAGACATGACACTGGCAATGATAAGATGTCTGGGTGAAATCCCCATCCCAATGTATGCCGCCATGACACCACCCGCGATGGTGGCGAATCCGCCGGTCATGACTGCATTGAGTTCCGAAAGAGTCATTTTATCAACGTAGGGCTTTATGAGAAGTGGTGCTTCGGTCATCCCGACAAAGATGTTCCCAGCACAAGAGAGCGTTTCAGCTCCGCTGGTCTTCATTGTCGTACGCATCACACGGGCGATGCCTTCAACGACTATCTGCATCACACCCAAGTAATAGAGAATGGAGATGAACGAAGCGAAAAAGATGATTGTGGGAATGACATGAAAAGCGAAAAGGAACCCTTGAAAAGGTTTGCCCGCTGCTTTCTCAAACACCGCATTCATCGTTTCTGCATCTGCCAGAAGGCCAAAGACAAACTGGCCACCCACCTTTGACAATGCGAGAAACGAAGCCACTTTTCCCGACAGAAATGCAAAGGCATTTGCAGTCAACTCAATTCGTAACAGGACGATGCCGAGAATCAACTGCAGCACCACACCCATGAGTACTGTTCGAAGATTGATCCTACGGCGATCGGTCGAAAACAGGCATCCGATGAGAAGAATTGCCAAAAGTCCAAGAAAACTGATAAAGCGATTCATCGTACCTCCCGAATATCTCTGGTTCTTGTGGAGCCACAAAGGGCTTCTGTCACGCTACTACTCTAAGGTAGACGAGTCATCCTGTCTTGCGCAAGTGGTTGGAATCCTATTCCAGATGAGTACAGGCATACTTGCGCGCTTCACATCCGTCCATTTGGAGTGCGTAATCCTGCCGCACATCTTCCTTCCCGAGTCTGAATCCACGCGATCACTCTCCCAAGACCTGCCAGAGGTTGTAACCGGATCCGAAGGTGGGTGTCTTTGTTGGCGTTGCGCTGTATCTTGCGGTGGGTGATAGCGTTGGAGTCTCCGTGCTTGTTGCGGTCTGGGTTGGGGACAGTGTTGCCGTTTTTGTGGGTGTTTCTGTGAAGGTAGGCGTCATGGTCGGAGAGGGAATCTCTGTTGGCTCAACCATTCGCAGTCGAACTGCATCTGCGTAAACCCTACCCAGAGACGACTCAACTGCTCTTCCGGTCACAGTACTGTCATCAACAGTGATAGAACCGGTTTCAGGAAAGCGACCTTCCACAAAGGGATGTGTTCCGAGCGAAATCCATCGGTCGCTTGTCAGCCAGGGATCCTGCGTCAGTGAGACTTGTGTCGCTCCTTCGGCATGTCGGATGAGATAGCGAACGTCCTTGGCATTGGCTGCTGAACCCCAGATTGCATACACCTCATATCGTCCACTACGGGGAACTAACGGGACAAACGTTGCCTGTGAGCCAAGGGTTGTGTCAATGGACTTGCCACGAGCTCTTCGTGACTGAAGCCGGTAGCGTCTGGCCTTGTTGTTGATGTCGTCAAACCACGTCCCTCCAACGTTCGTTTCACGATATGCCCAGGATGGAACCACAACATTATCAAACTTGGTTCTGCTCTCCATGACCAAATCATCAGGCCTGCACACCAACTCAGGAATATAGACGCGAACATCGTCTATGAACCAGCCATCAGCAACACCAACGTTATTGGATCGAAACAGAAAACGGATCCGAACGCTGGTTTGTCCAACAAACTCGGCCAAAGGGATACAATATCTATGCCAAGGCATGGCCGAATCGTCGAACCATTCCAACGTCTGCCACTGTGTCCCTTCTGGGTCTGTGGCGATCTGAAGTTCCCCGCCATCGAAGAAGGCATAGGCCTGATATTCGAAATCGTACCACTGAAACCACTCCAGCCAAGCATTGTTTGCTTCCGCCAGGCTGAAGGGCAAAGAAGTCAGTGTGGTCACTGTGTTGTCCGTGTAGTTTCCGGAAGGGCTCTCCGTCCAGCAGAACGAGCCTCGGTATGAGTTCACGTCTGAACGCTTCCAAAGACCGTCAGCAGCGGGAAGAAGAAAGGAGTCTTCTGATTCCGCATCATCCAGCCAGAGAGTTTGCACGTTCAGGGTGCTCAAAGAGACCACATTGGACAGCTGAGAGAAGTTACCCGCATTGTCGTAGAGTTTGACTGCAATGTGGTAGTCGGTTGAGAATCTTAAGTGACGCAAGGTGAATTCATGGGTGCTTCCTGGGGCACCGAGACGTGGGACACAGCGACCCAGTGCAGCATTTGACCATGAGTGCTCTGTGATTGGCTGAGTTGAATAGCGTACTTCAAAGCCTGTGACTTGTCCTGATATGCCGTCGTCGCCAGTCACTGTGAAGGCCAGGGTTGCACCATCCGACGCGATCTCGACTGCTCTCAGGTCATCCACTGTCTTTGGGGGAACGCTGTCCTGCTCGAACATTCGTGCAATGTTGAGACGCCCGCCGGTTGCCACTCGGTCGTCATAGTCGTCTCGATTCTCAACCGAGCCGAGTACTCTGTATCTGACTTCCTGCATGGAAGCGGCGGGGAATTGAGAGAGAACGAGTGCTGCCGCCCCTGAGACGTGAGGTGTTGCCATTGAAGTTCCGGACTTGTAGGCGTAGCCATTGTTCAGACTGAGATTGAAGATAGACTCCCCCGGTGCGAACAGATCCACTGAGTAATTGCCCTGGTTAGAGAAAGAGGAAATCCTTGCCGACGAGTTGGAGGAAGCCACGGAGACAATGTTCTCCAACTGGTATCCTGCCGGGTAGAATGAGGCGTGTTCCAAATCGAGCAGAGAGTTGTTCCCAACGGCGGCCACGAAGAGCACTCCTGCATCGCGAGCAGTGCGGACTGCGTCCTCCAGAATCTGTGAGTGGACAAAGTCCCCCCAACTGGCGTTGATCACCTTGGCTCCATTGTTGACGGCGTATTGGATGGCTGCGACCAGGTCTTCGTTTGTTGCCTCACCCGTCCTGGGATTGAAGGCTGCCAAAGGCATGATCTTGACCTGCCAGCAGACGCCGGTCACACCCTGGCCGTTGTTTCCTATTGCACCGATGGTGCCGGAAACATGGGTTCCATGCGAGTGTTGATCATTGGGATTGTTGTTTTCTTCAAAGAAGTTCCATCCTCGCCAGTCATCCACATAGCCATTGTTGTCGTCATCCAGCAAGTTGCCAGGAATCTCATCAGTGTTCAGCCATACGTTTCCTGTTCCGTTGCGTATGTCTGAATGTTCCAATGCCAGGCCTGTGTCAATGACAGCGACCACAACATCGGGTGATCCTGTCTGCGTATCCCAGGCCTCTGTGGCATCAATATCTTCGCCCGATATTCCACCCTTCTGACCTGTGTTGCGAAGTGCCCACTGTTCTGAGGCAAAATAAGTATCGTTGGGAGTGGTCTCAGCGAGGCGATAGATGAAGTTGGGCTCAGCGTAGAGCACCTCAGGTTGATTCCTGAAATGAGTGATCAGACTTGACAAACTCTCCCCTGACTGTGTTTGTACAGAGAAGACGCATGCCTTGGGAGCGGGGGTAACGGCTTTCCAGGAAGCCTGCTTTCCCAAAAGCCGGTGAAGACCTGCTTCAGACATCGCCTCACGGGTCTGCACGAGCACTGAGCCTTCTTTCCACGCTCCTGTGGCAGTGGAGGCACCAAGAAGGAACAAGCCAAAGAGCAGCAGCCAAGGCAGATTCGTTGAACTCCTGGAGCCCTTGTGTGGAGAGTCAACGCGTGATGGCATCTGGCATATTCCTCTCATCTTCCGACTCTCCCTCAATGCGGATGATTATCCCATTTGGAAAGCACACAATGACTTGTCCCGCACGAGAAATCGCGCCCATTCGACAACACGTTCTACCCGGACAGGCAGAATCCAGCACTCTGACCTTTCCTGCCGATATCTCAACCGAGGTATCGCCTTGTATCCCATTCAAAACTATCTCCCGCGGTTCATCTAAGGGAAACCTCATTATTCTGCCAGGCGTGATACAGACAACCGTCTTGCCTTCCGATCCAAACCAGAATACCCGAATGCTTGCCAATATGAGAAGCACAAAGATCAACAATGCTCCCCAGTCACCTGGCCGAAGACTCCGGAGAAACCGGGTGAATACTCTGGTCCAACACCGTTGCACTGCGTCCACCCTCGTTCGGTTCTTGCGTCTCTGAGCAATATAGCCAAAAAACGTTCTCGGTGCTTGACAAAAGGGTATCAGCTGTTCTATATATCTCGGTCGTTTGCTGAGATACTATTCCTCGGTAGCTCAATGGTAGAGCAATCGGCTGTTAACCGATGGGCTGCAAGTTCGAGTCTTGCCCGGGGAGCCAAAGTCACACACGCCGCTTTTGGCATGATGTATATTTCTGAAGACCCCCAGGCCAGACCTTACGGGGTCTTTGTATTTCTGCTGTCCCTGAACAGGGGATACACTCTATCGAGAACTTTCTGCAATTCATGTACTGCCAACCACTGTCTGCCCAATGCCGACCGGTTCTTGCTGGATTGTTGAACTGCGAATCCGTTTGACAGCCTTCACAAGAACGGATATCAAACGATGCGTGAATACAAGTTCTGATATCGCCTCGCGATCATTTTTACGGAGCATACGATGCGACTAACACCGGTGATTCTCTTGATCTGTTCGAACATTTTCATGACCTATGCCTGGTACGGGCATCTGAAAGACTTTCGCACCAAGCCTCTTCTGGTCGTGATCGTTCTCAGTTGGGGGATTGCCTTTTTTGAGTACTGCCTGCAAGTACCTGCCAACCGTATCGGGAGCACTTCTTTCTCACTTCCCCAACTGAAGGTGATGCAGGAGATTCTGACCATGCTCGTCTTTGCCGGCTTCTGTGTCCTCTACATGCACGAGAAACTGACTCTGGACTACCTCTGGGCGAGTTTTTGTCTGGCAGGCGCTGCGTTCTTTATGTTTCGACATCTGGTGCTTCAGTGACAAAGACAACTTGGCAAAGAGGGACAGCAGTGAGAGGACTCGGACTGAGGCCGATTTGTCTGACAGTCTTGTCCTCTCTGAGTGAATTGGCGGGTTCTCGTTGACTGATTCGCTGCCGCAAATATCTTCGAGTTGAAATCCACTGACCAGATCGGTAAGTTACTCTCTACTGCGAAAGGCAGAAAGCAATGCCAAGGACTCCTCTTGGAAAAGAGGGAGCCGGTGGAGGAATATCAATGAGGCAGATCGATCTGTTGTCAAGTCTTGCGGATGAATCGGGGACCAGGATTCTTATGGTTGTCATGGACGGCTTGGGTGGACTCGATTTCGACGGTCGAGGAACCGCCCTGGACGTTGCCAACATCCCGAACATGGATGTGCTGGCATCTGAATCAGCCTGTGGTCTGTTTGACCCAGTACGACCAGGAATCACGCCGGGTAGTGGTCCGGGGCACCTCTCACTTTTCGGGTATGATCCACTCGAGTTTGAGATCGGTCGAGGCATTCTGTCCGCTCTCGGTGTGGCTTTTCCCGTTGTGGCAGGAGACCTTGCCGCTCGGGCCAATTTCGCAACCATGGCACCAAGGGGATTTATCACCGACCGACGGGCTGGAAGAATTTCAACAGAGAAATGCATTGAACTGTGCCAGGAACTGTCGAATAAGATTTCCATCCCCGGTGTAGAGATTCACATCAAACCGGAGAAGGAACACCGCGCCGCGGTAATCTTCCGAGGAGCCGGACTTTCTGCGGGGCTCAGTGACTCAGATCCTCAGCATACCGGAGTACCACCTCTTGACGTCAAGGCGTTGGATGCGACCAATGAGGCGGCCAAGTCCACCGCAGCCATGATCAATGAGTTCATCCGAAAGGCGAAAGAAGTGTTGGCTCCGCACAGTCCGGCGAACATGATCTTGCTTCGAGGATTTGACCAGTATCAGAAAATCCCCACCATGCCGGAACTCTATCATCTGCAGTGTGCGGCAATCGCCACTTACCCAATGTACAAAGGTGTTGCCAGACTGGTCGGCATGGATGTCATTGAGGGTGCTTCTAATCTCGAAGACCAGATTGCCCTTTTGGAGAAGAGTTGGTCTGACTACACCTTCTTCTATTTCCACGTCAAGTACATGGACAGCCGTGGGGAAGATGGAGATTTTGATGGCCGTATCAAAGTGGCTGAGGAGTTTGATGCGGCGCTGCCAAGAATCAGGGCTCTAAAGCCTGATGTGCTGATTATCACAGGGGATCACTCCACTCCTGCCAAGATGAAGGCACACAGTTTCCATCCGGTGCCCGTGTGCCTGTGCGCGGATCTGGCTCGCAAGGACGATGTAAACAAGTTCTCGGAGAAGGCCTTTCTCTACGGTGCCTTGGGTCGGATTCGCGGGACAGACATCATCCCGTTGGCCTTGGCACACGCAGGCAAGCTGGTCAAGTATGGAGCCTGATCGCGGCACGGTTGCTTGACCGAATGTTTTCGACTGCCTTAGAATAGGCGTCATGGTGAGGAATACTCGCTGGAAAAGCACACTGGGCGTTGTGTCCATTATCGCGGCGTCGCTGCTTGTTTCCCTGTGGATACAGGTCAGTTGGTATGTTGAAAGCGGGTGCCTTCTTCAGGATGTCGAGCAAGCGATCCAAGGTGTGTCTGGTACAGAGACCACTCTCGGTGGCATTCAGATCGCCAAGGGGCCGAAAGTCATCCTTTCGAACCTCCAAGTCAACTATCCGCCCGGACAACCTTTGGTCTCTGTAGGTTCGCTGACCGCCTCGTTTCGCTGGCATGATCTATTGTTCGGGCGTGTCTCTCGCGCTGTCGTCGAAGATGTTTCACTGTGTCTTCGGTTTGATGACGAAGGGAAACTGCTCTTTCCGAGTACCGACTCACAAAGTTCAGGCAAATTGGTCCTTCCGAAGATTGAACTGATCAATGCGGCGGTTTCGATTCACAAAAAGGAAATCCAAACCGCGTTCCATGTTTCCCGACTGACTTTTCGCCACAAGATTCCCATGGGCTATGAACTCATCGCCTCGCTGGAAGTTCCTCATCTGGCTGACTCCGTCATGCTGGAGTCCTCTCTTCCGGCAGATTTCTCATTGCTCAAAACAAAGGCGCGTGTTGAGATTCCTCGTCTGAATCTCTCTTCTCTTGGGCACTATCTGGCAACCGATCTGAGGCTCATTTCCGATGAACTGCCTTTGGGCGGAAACGTGTCGTTGTCCGCTGAACTTCTAACCAAGGGACGCTTGGATGTGGCAGCTCGTATTGAAGACGCATCGTGGGGCAACTTCTCTGGGGTGAACGCTTCGCTCGATCTCAGCACCCCCGCCTTTGCAGAGGACGAGTCCCTGCAATTCACAGGCTCGCTGGGTCTGCTCCGTCTGAGACTGCTCGAACAGCCTGTCTTGGGGGAAGGCGACTCCAGTTTGACCGTAGATGTCAAGGGGACGCTCGAACGCACTCAGAGGGGCAGCAACTTTGCGCCAGAGATACAGTGGCGTCTGAGTCCAGTTCGTGCCCGAGTCGTTGAACGAATCCTGCTTCCATTCGATCTCGTAAAGTCTGGGGAACTTGGTGGTCAGTATATGCTTGCGGGCACAGTTCACGGATCAACAGGTGCTTCGGTTCACCTCAGCATACTCGACGGCGAATTCCGCGGTGTCCATGGTGTGCATGCGGACATTGATCTGGAAGTGGTGCGTGAGGGGTCGTCCAATGCAATGGCTCTCAGGACTCACACCAGTCTGTGCCGTCTCGTCATGGGCTCTACCGAACTGAACATTGACAGAGAAACAGGACTAAACCTTCATATTGACACTCGAATCGATGATTTTACCAACTGGGATTTCAGAAAACTCGAATTCGTCCTCTCGGCGCCCACTTGGAAAGTGGAAATGCTTGCTCCCTTTCTCCAGAATCTCTCGGAACGGTCTCTGCCGATTTCCGGCCAGGGCAGTCTGGAAGGACAGATCAATGGAGAGGGGAAGGGGAGTTGCGCCGTTGCTGTCAGAGAGATGAGCATTGGGGAATCGTTTCGGGCGAACGTTGAGGCAAGCTTCCGAGACATTACTTACCGACGAGACACGGGTCAGCTTGGTGCATCTCTGCGAATAGGCTGCAAAGACATGCGCCTGTCCAATCTTGAGGCGCAGCAGGCGTCATTTGTCAGTGACTTGGAGTATTCAACTCCAGATGGCCGGTTTCAGGTGCGGGATGCAGTCCTCGCGATGGACTCGCTGAATGCCTCGATGAATCTCACGGGGAGTTTGGACGGCAACTCCGGAGAACTTATGAATGCGGGAATCCGCTTTGAGGAGTTGCCTCTCGAGTATCTCATGGCGCTGTTGGGAATCCTCACAGACCGATTTGGTTCCATCAACGGCACCGAGGGAGAATGTTTCGCCGATCTGAAAATGAGCGTTGTTCGGATGAAGCAACCGCCAGGGACAAAGATGACGGTTTCGGGGACCGTTGGATTGACGGGCAGTTCCGGTTCTGGCTATGAAGATATGCTCATCTGGAGCGATCTTGGAGCCCGATGGGACGGCGAACTTGAGTCGCAGTATTCCATTGGAGATGAGCCGGAGGCTTCTATTCGGGGCACGGCAAGCCTTGAGGATGGCGAGTTTCTCTATGACACTCTGTACCATGACTTGAAGGTCTCTCCGATTGACATATCCGTTCAGAGCGTCGTCAAGAAGACCGGCATGATCAAACTCCAGTCTGGTGCCCTCCGCATTCCGAAGACGCTCGAAGTTCAGGCGCATGGAGATGTCCAAGCGGCTTCTCCACTCTCCTATGACCTTGTTGTCAATGCAAGTGCGTCGCTGGACAAGTTCCTGCCTGACATTGTTGCCTCGTGGCTCTCTGGCGGTTCTGACCGTTTCAATCATGCCAGCGCAACAGGGCAGACCCAAATGGAATTGGCCGTCGTGGGCGACGCAACGAATACGTTTCTCGACGGACAGATTCACCTCCATGCACAAACCCTGGACTTGCCAATGCTCAAAGAGTTGCATATGGAGAATCTCGTCGCAGAGATTCCTTTTCGTATACACAGGGGTGCGCTTGCCAAGACACGGAGCAGCGATGTTCCTTTGGGTGAGATCCGTTTTGATCGTCTGAGCCAGACCAGGATGAACATTGGGCGAGTTCGGATTCCCCTCCACGTTCAGGATAACGTGCTGAATATCCCACAGCCGATTTCCGTCTCAATATGGGACGGACAGATTCATCTGAATGAGTTTCAGATGGAGAACATCCTCGACCGGTATTCGAAAATCTACGGTCGGGGAAGGGTTGAGGATTTGGCTCTGCCTCTCCTGACCGAGTGGCTTGCGTGGCCTGCGGTAGATGGGACACTCAGCTGCGATCGACTGGAGATGCAGTCTGAAGGTGGAGCGCTGAAGCTCCTCTATCCGCTGACGGCGGACGTTTTCGGAGGACTTTTGGTCATCGAGGAGATGCAATGGTTGGATTATCTGGAGAGATTTCCCAAGCTGAAGATGTCCATGGAGATCAGGCAGATCGACTTGGGGCAACTTTCCAGTCGCTTTCCGATAGGCCAGATTCGCGGTGTGCTGACCGGACATGTGAGGGAACTTATCTTTCAAGCTGGGCTCCCAACTCGATTCGATATCGAACTGGAGACGGAGAGTCGTGCGCGATCGCAACAGCAGATAAGCGTGGAAGCGATCAAGACGATCCTCATGGTGGATCCTCGTACACTTCGGGATCAGGCAGTTCGACAACTTCTGGAAAGAACCGAGATGGTGTACTACAGCAAAATCGGTTTGCGTGCGCGTCTGGAAAAGAATATCATCAGCATGGTCGGTACAGTTCCACAGCGTGGTCAGGACTATGTGATGTTGGGAGCGGGATGGTGGACGCCGTTGAATATCGTCTTCCACTCCAGCGAACGAGTGGCATTCAAGGAGTTTGTGGAGAGGATGAAGATGCATTTTGAGAACGTGCAGAACGAAAGCGAAGGTATTTCCATTCGGACGAACTGAGGAGGAATCTGCTATGGAACGAGCAAAAATGAGTGTTTTCTGGTGTGGCGTAGTCTTGGCCTTCATGGTCAGCTGTTTTCCGATCACGATCAATGTGTACTTTCCGGAGACGAAGATTGAAAGTGCTGCAGCGCAGATTGAGTCTGAGATACGGGGTGACACAGGGCAACAGGGGCAGGGCACTTCCTGGCGACTTCCCAGAATGAGATTGGCTTGGGGAATTCCGCAAGCTTTCGCGCAGGAACCGGATCTGAAGGTGGATACTCCGGCAATTCAGGAGATCAAGAATACTCGCAAGGCACGTTTTCCTCAGATTGACGAACTGCTGACAAAGGCCTTTGTCGGAGAAGGCAAAGACGGACTTCTCAAAGAAAAGGATAGTGGTGTTCTCCAACTGAAAGAACTTGCCCAGGCGAGGAAACTCGTCAAAGAAGAGAACGCCGATCGCCTGAGGCTCTACAAAGAGATCGCTACCGAGAATGGTTTCCCCGAAGAAGTCTCCCGTATTCAGGAGATCTTTGGTCGTGAAAACCGAAAGCAGATCAAGATTGGTCAGTACTACGAAGACGACGACGGTACGTGGAAGCAGAAGAAAGAGTAGAGAAATTGCCACAGGGTCTCCCGAACTTGTTCTCGTCTCCGGGAGACCCTTGGCATTGCTATCGGACGTGACTCAGCCAGTTGTGTTTGTCTTCTTTTGTTCCCTTCAGAATCGCGAAAAACTCATCTTGAACCGCCTTGGTAATCGGTCCGCGCTCACCATCGGCGATCGTAATGTTGTCTATGGTCGTGACCGGGGTAATCTCAGCGGCAGTGCCAGTCAGGAAGACTTCATCAGCAATATAGAGAGATTCACGGGGAAGAGCGTGCTGTTCGATGCGCAGTCCCAATTCTCGCGCCAGGACGAACACGCTGTGTCGGGTAATACCCGCCAGAATCGAGCTGCTTGTTGGCGGGGTATAGATCACACCGTGAACCACCATGAAGAGGTTTTCCCCGGAACCCTCTGAAACATATCCGTACGAATCCAGTGCAATGCCTTCGTCCACTCCATCCTCGTTTGCTTCCATCTTGATGAGTTGCGAATTCAGGTAATTCCCTGAGGCTTTCGCAAGGGCGGGAAACGTGTTGGGTGCCGGTCTGTGCCAGGAGGAAATCCGTACCTTGATTCCCTTTTCCAAGGCTTGCGCGCCCAGATAGGTTCCCCATTCCCAGGCGGCAATGACACAATGTACCGGACAGTTCTGCGGACTGACGCCCAGATTCTTATAGCCACGGAAGACAAAGGGACGGATGTAACATTCCTTCAGATCGTTGACTTTGATGGTTTCCTTGACCGCATCACAGAACTCCTTCTCGGAGTACGGAATGGGCATTCGGTAGATTTTGGCCGAATCGAACATTCGATGAATATGGGATTCGAGGCGAAATACCGCAGGCCCGGTCGGTGTTTCGTAGCATCGAATGCCCTCAAAGACGCCCGAACCGTAGTGCAGCACATGTGACAGCACGTGAATCTTGGCGTCATTCCAATCGACGAATTTCCCATCAAACCAGATCTTGCCTTCACCAAAAGACATAGTCCTCTCCTCTCAATCCGGGCTGATCTTAATCGCAGCCTGGATTGGGTGACAATAGTAATTGGGCGCAGTCTTGTCAAGCAGTTCGGTGGGGAGCGATGAAGATGATTTTTCTTGACAAGAGCAAGTGGTTTGAGTAGGTTACGTTCTTCGCACGGTTCCTTCGGGAGCCGTGCTTTTGAAGTGAAAGGTTGAGGACACGATGAAGACAATTGTGACACGTGCGAAAGATATCAACCAAGACTGGTTTCTGGTTGATGCCGAGGGTCAGGTGCTGGGGCGTATGGCCAGCCAAGTGGCGCACATTCTGCGTGGCAAGCACAAGCCGACATTCTGCACCTATCTGGACGGTGGCGATCATGTTGTGGTCGTCAATGCTGAGAAGGTTACCTTGACCGGCAAGAAGCTGACCGACAAGTTTCACTATCAGCACTCCAATTACCCTGGTGGCATTAAGGCAACTGCGTATGGGAAAATGCTGGCAGAGAAGCCGGAAGAAACCTTTATGCTGGCGGTCAAAAGAATGCTTCCTCGAACTCCCCTTGGCAGAAAAATGCTGACGAAGCTTCGGGTCTATGCTGGGCCGGAGCATCCCCACAAAGCGCAAAACCCAACTCCTTTGACCCTGAAGGGCTAGAGACGAAAGAGGATACTGAAGGTATGAGCAAAGAGGAACTCTGTTACGGAACTGGAAGGCGCAAGACTTCGGTGGCCCGGGTTCGACTTTACGCGGGTACCGGGGAAATAACCATCAACGGACGACCATCGTCTGAGTTTTTCCGAGGAAGAGACTGGGCGGATGCCTACATCCGTTTGCCTTTCACTACGGCTCAGAATGTCGGGAAATTTGATGTTGTGGTTCGTGCCGATGGCGGTGGCTTTGCTGGTCAGGCGGGCGCTATTCAGAATGGTATCGCCCGTGCTTTGGTGGCCTTTGATTCCAAGTTGAGGAAGGCTTTGCGCAAGGCCGGTTTGATGACCCGTGACCCACGTATGAAGGAACGCAAGAAATACGGACAGCGTGGGGCTCGAGCACGGTTCCAGTTCTCGAAACGTTAGTCGGTACTTTCCTCTTCGGAATGTCTGGCTGGCCACAATGCAGACCCGGTCATTTCGCAGAGAGTTCATTTAGAGAGAACACAAATGGGGTGGCAGCGATGTCACCCCTTCACTTTTCCATATTCCTCTTGATTTTCCTCGGTTCCCTTGCCATGTTAGGCATTCGGAAGGCACGTATGCAGTCTTCAGGAAAGGGTGCAATTCGATGAACTCTCAGGAGCCCAGTTCGAAG
>JAKQFZ010000654.1 GCA_029558215.1 Candidatus Omnitrophota bacterium | reverse complement strand
TGGGCGCCCACACATGGCCAGCGGATCCCCATTCTTCTGCATGAAAATTACAATAATTTCTTCGGCCTACGCCGTCTTTCCTCAAATCCCTGAACTCTGCTCTCTTCGAGCATTCTTGAGTCCGATTACACAGGCCCGTCGACAATTTTTTCTGATCACCACCGTCTTGCAACCATAGATGGTGCAAGTGATCTTCTTGGTCTTGCTCGTAGGTTATTTCTCCTTTCGCATAAGCGGTTATTCGGGGGGGCAGTTTGAAAGACTCGAACATTTTTCGCAGGCAGATCTCGCATAGAGAAAACGAGTAGGTGCGCAAATCAATCAGATGTGTCGATTCGTATCTTCCACTGATGTTGACCAGTGGCAGCCCAACCACTTCATGGTTCTTGCAGTCTGCGTTCGAGAGAGTCCCTCCACACCCGTTGCACCTCACCAATTCTCCAGACAAGACCAATCCTGTGCCACCACAGGCATTGCACTGTGTCGCGCGTGTGAACTTTCCTTCGCGACGATCAACTGCGCACTTCGAACACTGGATATGCATGTCCAAATATTCTAGGTACATCATCTGTGTCGTCAATCCATCTTTTTTAGGATCACGTGAAATGCATTGATTTTTGGAATTGTATGTAGAACTATCCTTCCAATGATCCTTCCTCTCGACCTGTCCAAGGTCTCGAAGAAATACCAAATCATCTATGCTGACCCGTGCTGGTCCTATTACGGAGATCCAAACAAGGATCAAGCGGCGGGAAAGCACTACGATCTGATGACTCTGGAGCAACTTTCGGCTCTGCCAGTACAGAAGATTGCCGCAAAAATGTGTGTCATGTTCATGTGGGCCACTTGCCCCAAACTCCACGATGCGGTGGATCTTCTTCGAGCATGGGGGTTTTATTTCCGTGGCGTCGCCTATGTCTGGGTAAAGACGACAAAAAATGGCAAAATTATCAGTGGGCAAGGGGTTCGCCCTTCTTTCGTCAAGCCGACCACCGAAATCGTTTTGATGGGATCTTCCTCTCTTGATGTTGGCCTCGAACAGAGCGATGCGGACGAATCAGAATTCGTCTTGGTTGGCTCCACCAACCGAGTTGGCAGAACCCTTCCCTTGTTGACGGAGGCCCAGGGGCAAGTCGTCTTGGCTCCGCGTGGCAGGCACTCGGAAAAACCCAGGGAAGTTCGCCATCGCATTGAGGAACTCTTCGGTAAATATGATCGGTTGGAGATGTTCGCCCGCGAACACCCACGGGGGTGGGATGTCTGGGGAAACGAAGCTGGTTGACGAGTCGAGATATCCTAGTTAGGATATCTTCTGTTGTCTAGGCAAGGTGCCGCGACCAAACCCGTGAGAGAACAGATGCATCCCTGGAAAACCCAACCGTGGTCCAATCGTGTTCGCTGGTACGAGCAGGACTTGTACGAGCACACGGAAAAGTGGAAGCTGGAAGCTTGGCCCTGCTGCTTCCTCTTGGAACCAGCGCAGGTTGCCTCGGAGTTGCCTGTCGTCCTCTGGACCAAGGTTCGGGTCCCCGAGGCTCGTGGCTCGTTTGTTCGTGCCATGATTCACGGGACCGTGTACGCCCACGGCGCTCCGCCTGTTGATCTGGATCTTCCAGTCCGCTCTCTCTTTTCGTACGTTGATTATCGGTTTACTGATGAGCGTTTCTTGAGTCGACCGTTGCCCAAGTTGATGGGTGAACGTGCTGCGATTGAGACGGATTTGGCGAAGCTCATCAAGTTCATCTTGTGGGGCCAATTTCCCAAGCCACAAGTCGTGGAGCCCATCGTTTCAGCCGCTCGTGATGCGCACAAACCACGTCAACTTGGGTTGTTTTTATGCCCACCATTCATACCGCTTGGCATGGTCGAAAGTTGGTGGTCCCCAACGCCATTCGCATTGACTTGGATACAGACAAATCGTTCCCAGACCAGATCTCTCCTCTGTTTTGGCCGAGCCAAGATTTGCAAGGCCCGTTGCGCTGGCTGAGCATCGCTTGGGACAAGGAAGAGCTAACCAGATACATGGCACCTCTCCTTCAGAAGTACACCCAGGAGATGCGCCACAGTTTTGCGAACTATGGCTCACTATGGGGCCAAGTCATTGGTCAGGATAACGATATCTTGATCGAAAGTGGACGGTATCACCCGATCACGTGCCTTCGCTTCACTTTGGCAAACATCTTGAGCAAGGCGAGCCGTGGCCAATTTGTGGTTCAACCAGAGCCGCATGAGCCTTGGGTTCGCCGCCCTGACCCTCTGTCTGGTTCGGCTCCATCGAGGATCAGTCCCAGTCCAGCATCAGCGACCAAAGCACCCATTCTTCACCAAGCTCCAAGTTCAACTCCAGCACCCGCACCAAGCCCAGCACCCGCACCAAACCCAGCACCAACCAGGGTAGCGGTGCCATTGATTCCCTCGATCACGACATCCACACGACGAACCATTGAGGTGCCTCAGTTCATCCGTCCAAGAGGGCCGCTACCAGGCACATCGGAGTCATTCGTTGCCATTGATTTCGAAACGGCAGACGCAAAACATGATAGCGCCTGCGCGTTTGGGTTGGTGCGTGTTGAGAACAACATTGTCACTGCTCGGTGGTACGGGCTATTTTGTCCGCCACGTCCCCCCACGCCACATACCATTCGAGTGCATGGTCTGACGCAAGAGATGCTGAAGAATCAACCTACGGTCAAGGAGAGGTGGAAAGAGATCTACCCCCTTCTCCAGGGAGTGGATTTCTTGGTCGCACACAACGCTGTGTTCGACGGCAAATACCTCAAAAGTTGCTGCGAAATGGCAGGCTTCAGCCCCATTGATACGCCAATGCACTGTTCGCTGAAGTTGTGCAAGGAGATGTGGCCAACACATCAGCGTCACAGTCTGGACGTTATTTGTGGAATGCTTGGAATCCAGATCACGCACCACCGCGCTGATAGCGATGCAGATGCATGCGCGAGCATCGTCTTGAAGACGCGCGAACTGTTGTCGAGTGTTGGTTGAAATTAGGCTACGCCATCGACAACAAGATCAACATGTCTCTTTTACTTGTCTTTTGTGCGAATCATTCGCACAACTTGGCCGAATGGGAAAGCCTTCGATTCGAGACCACCTGTCATGACGACCCACAAGGTTTGCAACGATGGGGCTTGGGTTGGAAACGTTCCGTAGCCATCGGTAAAATACACAATGGCGGCATTCTCTCCTTGCTCTTGATTATTCTCGACCCAATCAAAGAACGGACGGAAGTCGGTTCCACCGCCACCCAAGACGGGCACCTTCAGCATGTCTTCCACGTCGTATGGACCGTGGATGTCTGCGTCGGCCCAGAAGGCTTTCCCTTCCGTCGTCGTGTGCAAGCGCAAGATCTCTCGGATCTCGGCCAAGAACTCGCCGATTTCTTGCTCCGCAATGGATCCAGATGTGTCAATGGCGATGTAGAGCTTTAGACTCTCGCTCTCCAAGGTCTCGAAGTAGTACTTCTGATGGAGAAATCGGCGATCATACGGGCCATTGAAGTCCTCGTAGGACTTCGTGGAGAAGTCCCTGAGAACATCACGCCAATTGACCACAGACTCGCCAATCTCACGGCGAAGAATTTCTTCGACGCTAGCTTTGAGTTTCCCCTGGGCCCTCGCCTCATTCATGGCCCTTCGGAAGATATTCTTGAAGTCTTCTGCAATTTTTTTCTTTTCATCCTCCGATGGGGCCCCTGGTTTATTGGGGTCGTCGTGGAAACACCCAGGGTTGTGACCCTTTTTCTGGTTGTGACTGTGAGCACCTGGGCTGACGGACCCACCGCCTTTCTTCTTTCCTGGTTTTGGCGAGCCTCCTTGGCCCTGGCCCTGGCCTTCGCCCTCGCCTTCGCCCTCGCCTTCGCCCTCGCCTTCGCCCTCGCCTTCGCCCTCGCCTTCGTTTCCTTTCTGCCCTTCTTTTTCGCCCTCTTGAATGAGCTTGTCGTAAACTTCCTCGGCCCGAAGATGTTCGAGGTCTTCCCGAATCATCACGTTGTCGGGCAAGCGAATGGCAGAGATGGCCGAGAACTGGAACGTGATGACGGTATTGCCATTGGCATCCGTTGAGGTGGTTTGTTGACCGAATTCTCTCCGAATGAGCCCATTGTTCACAATGTCACAGGCGAGGTTCCAGATTCGAGGATCTCGCCACTGGCGACGGGCTTGGTTTCCCATGGCAATGTGGAGGACTTCGTGCAGGACGGTGCCCATGGCCGTCTCGACAGAGTACTCTTGGTCCAACAAGTTGCGGAACCATACGGGGTGTAGCCAGATGTTCTGGTAATCGGTGGCAGCTCGACCGACAAAAGTCACGAACCCCTTCTGCACTTGCATCAAGACCGAGAAGAACAAGGCTGATGCGTTTTTGAGGTTGGTCACGGCACCCGTGAACAATTTGCCGCATTGGATCAGGATGTCCTTCTGTTCAGCCTCGGAGTAGTCCTCCCAAGGCTTGTCGGTGTGTCCTTCGATAAACCCGAGATCTTTGGTGATTTTCGGCGTGGGAGAGGCCATGGGAGCCACCATAACACAGAGATCAGACCGATGAAGTTACGAAAGACAAAATTCACGAGGTGTTGGGGTAGATGAGAGTATTTTTTGGAAAATATGCTGATTTTTACTTATCCGAGTCCTTCTCATGTGGATGTGGTAGGTACTTGATATGCACGACATCGAGGCCAAGGAAATTTTGAGCAGGGTTCTCGCGCAAGCTCCCACCATCGCTGTACAGGGACTCCAGGGCGTGGCGTTGTTGATCAGCAACTACGGCCACTTGGCTGGCACCGAAACTTTTCACTGGCTTGGTTATCCAATTCCGATAGCTCCACCTGGCGAGTTTCTCCAGGTGGATGGAGGATATTTCCCGGTCTACGCGAATCCGATGGAGGGTGTGTCCATTTTTTGCGAGACGGTGTTGAATCGTCTGGGGAGAGACGTCTTGACGTCGGGGGATCTTGGACAATTGGCTTGGGCGTTGCTGATCCACAAGATCGTTCCGATGGAGCCGACCAAGCTTCATTGGAAAATCGTACGCACTGGGCTCGAACAGTCCATGAAACGTCTAGCACCGATTTATGGGAATTCCGTTCTTTGGCATAAGACGGAATTTGTTCCGCCAATTGTACGCAGGGAGTGGACACACCGTACAGCCTTCGAGGATCTGCGCACCAAGTTGCAGCCCAATACTCCAAGCTCTGTTGTCCTTGGATTGCTCGCGTGGGCGTCTGTGGCGAGTAACTACGGTATGGTCAATGGCCATTTGACTTGCAATTGGGGACTCATTGGACATCCTGGTCAGCATCCTGAGCAAGGTCATGTGCTCGATGAAAGTGGGACTTATGTCGTCAGGGTCATGGCCCCAGAAGAGGGCATCCAAACCTTTCTGCAAAGGATTCTTCCAGTGGGGCAAGTCTTTGAATCGGAAGACATCGGGTCCTTGTCCTTGGCCATGATTCAGAACCGAGCACTCGGCATAGACATTCAAGACAATGAAGAGTCGTGGATGAATATGTGCAAAGAGATCCGAATCGCAATGGACTCAATCGCATCGGACACGGGCCTCCCCATGACATGGGCAATCAAGAGTCTCCACCCATCCAAGGAGCAGAAGCTGAAGAAAGACGCAACTCTTCTTCAAGAAGAATCTGCGCAACCTCCAGAGAAACCAAAGCGAAAGATCTGGCCGTGGCTTCTGGGGGGAGGTGCTCTTCTCGCTGGAGGTTATTTCGTATGGAAATACACGCGAAGCGAAGTCGAAAATCTAGATACAACGCCTGTGACTGCAAAAGAACTTCTCGCCAAGAAGGTACCTGAGCTACCATCCGAGACATGACTCGTCGATTCGACACCTATTACACCCCATCGATCGTCCAAGGCGGATTCGTGCAGGATCGCCAGTCAACTTCCGTTGGCGTCGCTGGATTTCCATCAGGATTTGTCCAAAAACCTGGCGCGATGACGGACGCGCAGGCCAGCTCCTCCTATTCCGCAAGCGCTTACGCACCCACAGCAAAGAACCAGCTCAGCACCTATTTGAGCGGGAATGGAGCGAGCAAGTTTCCGAGCGTGAACCCAAACGATCCTGCGGTCGTTGGGCCACTCTTGGCCATCGCAGCCCTGCACGGATTCGGCCTTCTCCCCAACGCCGATGGGTCCATTGGAGAAACCCACAACTGGCTTGCCGTGCCGTTGTATCCACCTTGCGATCCCAGTCGCAATCTCTTTGAACTCGCTGGCTTCTCACCTCCTTCGTGCATCCAGATGTTTTCGACATCGGATGAAGGGATTGAGTTCTTTCTCAAACGACTGGGCGACATCCAGCTTCTGAACTCCATCATCAGCTCTGCGGCAGGTGACCGAGACTTCAACAAGCTCGCTGCGTACATCTACCCGATGGCGGAGATCTCCTACGAGGATCCCAACGAACCCGTGAGCAAGGAGAGGTTCCAGGCGTTCGTTCAGAAATTCTGGATCGCTTACTCTTCGATCATGCAGGCTATCGCCCCCAGCGCTCCGCTCTGGGAAAAGACGTCGTTCACCCCTGCGTTCGGTGGCGGTGGCGATCTGGACTCCCTCACGGCGTTGCCGAGCGACAACGTGCAGCGGTTCTATACGGCTGCCGCCATGATCGCTAAGCTCTGGCCAACCGATGTCATGCCGCTCAACACCACCGAAGAGGGACAGACCGCGATTCAGGCAGCACTGGCCATTGTGTCGAACTTCGGCAACTTCGGCTTGGTTGGTCAGCAAGAGACTAACAATTGGCTCTTGTCTGGCGATGCAACATCCAACCCGAACGCTTGCTCTCCAGCCAACAAATACGCTTACAGTCCGACATGGACGCGTTGCGTGCTCTTGTTGTCGAAGCCAATCTTGGGCGCCCAGGCCCTGGTGATCTCCTTGGCTTCCTCCACCAAGACCAAGGAAGCGCTGCTCACTGGAGACCTCGGCAAGTTGGCCTACGGGCTCATGCTGGATGGCTTCTTCTCACCTCTGGCGAGAACCAAGGAGGTGTGGACCGCAGCCGCCAAGACCATGGGCGAATCTCTCGCCTCCGTCTTGTCGGTCACGGGGGATGTTCCACGGTGGAAGATCTCGGATTATGTCCCCGAAGAATTCCAGAACGTGGCCGTCCCCCCAAATCCTTGCAAACCTGGCGAGGATTACGTCAACGGTGTGTGCGTGGCCCAGAGCAAGCCAACGGGTATCGATGCCTCCGAATTGCCTGATGAGGGGAAGTCCAAGAAGTCCACGTGGCTCTGGTGGCTCCTCGGTGGCGTTGCGGTGCTGGGTGGTGGCTATGCGTGGATGAAGTACGACGAGAAGAAGAAGGCTGGTCAACTTCCAGAGTACCAACCCAATCCAACGCCATTTCGTCCCAAAGACTTCGTGAGCATGGACCAGACAATTCGCGGGGTGCTCGCAGATCATGGCGTGCGCACTAATCTGAACCCCGTTGCCCAATGGCAGTGGAATGAACTGCATCCATCAGATCAGACCCCAGCCATCTTGCTGATTGATAACCCTCCGCCCGAGGTTCGAGCGTTCTTCGATTTGAACTACGGTTCAGTGGATCAAGTAAACAGCATGTCTCGGAAACTCCAGGAGAAGAAGTTCGTCTCCGATTGGCTTCCTGGAGGGAACACGATTGCCATCTACAAAGCACGTCCAGAGCAACGTGATTTCCACAAGAAGGGAGGAGATCGTTACGGGGCTGACATGGGACGCAGGAGCGAGCTTCCCTACTCCACGCGTGGTCATTTGAGGCTCACCCAAGTTCCCTTGGATAGCCAGGGATACGATCCAGGGGGAGCGTATTGGGGTCACGGCATCACCCTCTACATGGCTGAGTCTGTGGGTGGTGAGAACATGGGTGAGGTGCGTTACTTCCGGGCAAAGAATCGAAACGAGGCAAAGGCGAAGTTCCCTCACGCCACGTTCAATCGCGCGTGATCTGATCACCGTTCCGATTCAAGGAGGACCTCGCAAGGAGATCCTCCTTTTTTTCTATCTGGTGGTTGAAGTCTTGTGCTCGGATCATGATCCGTTTTATATTCTTATCATGGTCGATTTGGATAATATGGCGCAAGAAGCAGAGAGCTTTTCTACTTTCGAAGGTTCCAGTGAAGACTTCTACGTGAAGATCTACGAGTTCATTGAAGCAGCGGGACTGGATATCAATTATTACCGTGTTCGCGGTAGAAAATGGAGTGGAATCAGCTCGCTGCCATTTGAATGGTACAGGCATTTGGGCTGGGAAAATCCAAGGGACAAGCCGCAAATTGAACGTTTCGTTGCCATTTTCAAGAGGGCTGGATATTTGGTCATGTCGAATCCTTTCGCTCCTCAGCAAATTCTGTTCAACTATGGAAACTCGAAAGTTTACTGGGTAGCTTTGTCAAAAAACACTGCGCTCCCCTTGTTTTTCTCGGAATGGGAAAAGGTCAAAGCTGATCTGTCTAATTTTGAATTTGCTCCTCCAAAGGCTATCTGCGGTTGGTATGATACGTCCGATCTGAACGCAGGGTTCTATCGTGCGGCGCCTGGTACCAAACCTTTGATGAACAGCCTTTTGGGTCAAATTGCCTACACAAGAGAGACTCTGGCAGAGTATCCACATGTTCGATACAAAGCGATCAATCCGCTGGATAAACGAGCCTTGGACTGGGCTCAATCTCTCTTGAACTCAATTGGATCCAAACATCAAATACCGTTTCCCAAGCCATATCGAGGGGGGGCGCCAAGCAATCCAGAGGTCAAACGGTGGGCAGGTATCGTCAAGAACATGATTTCCGAATCCAATTTCGAGCTAGAGAATGTCATTCTTACATTTTTGACTTCAATTGTCCCTGACAAAATTCCAAATTGGAAAGGATTCGATGAAAAGTGGACGCGATTCATGGCCAGATCACATGAGATGGTTGATTTGAATTTTTATATCAACCAGTGTCATGCGCTGGCAAAGAGCTTCGATAAAAAAATCCCACATCACTTGCTGTCTTGTATTTTTGAAGACGGTGAATATGAGGTGACAACAGATATAACTCTGATGTTAGACTCATCTTGATTGGATGCAAGACAAGTGGACGCGTAAAGCTTCTTAGCACCACACCCTCCTTTCGAGCAATACTGGACCATCCCTACCCAACCCATGGACTTTTATGTTCGTAGACTTCTCGACCATTGAACGCCAATCTCGACGCCACAAAATCAATCCGTCTTGGATTGTGGTCGACCATCTGCCGTCTGATCTTGTCACAGCCGCCGCACTGCTGGCGCAACGATTGAAAAAGTCATCCAACGTAGAGTTGCTTCATCGAAGCATGAAGATGATTCTCTGTGGATCAAGCGCGTCTAGAAGTGGTATACGGATGTAATGCCAGACATCGAAGACTTTCTCTCGAACCTCCAGGAGCTAGCCAAAGACGCGCAGGCGCTGGGAGGAGATCGTGAGAAATTCCTGGACATCATCTATGATTTTTTGGATCAGATCCGAATTGACGTCGAGTTCGGGTCTCGATCATTGGGGGAAATGGATGCGATCTATCAATTCTTTGATATGTACAGTACATGGTACAAGATCATTGAGGTTGACGTAGAATTTCGCAATTATGAGTCTCAAATATGGTCTGCCTACGAGGAGCTAGTTAATTCGATTCTATCCAATCCAAATGTCCCTGAAGACTTTCTTTTCAATCAATCTTCTCTTCGGATCAATTTTCATCGATTGAAGACTCCTTCTTGGAAGGTAATCGCATCGAACGAAGCTCTTCCGATTTATTTGATAGAATGGAGCAAAATCGTCAACAGAGGCGTGTTTTATTGGTTCAAGGATAATCCTGACACCCCCTTGTGGAAGCTTGCTTCCTTGGGAGAGTGTATTTTTGAAAATGATGATGTGGTCGCATGGTTGAACCAAAATATTGTAGACATGGGAGAGGTAGAACAAATCGAGCCTTGTGAAAGAAAGTCATCAAGGCGACCCTCGAAGGCTAGCAAGGCGAATTGGGCAAAAGATTTGAGTAAAAAGGTATCACCGAATAACAATATCTACACGGTTGTGTCAGGTCTATTTTCGATGTACCAGACGACGCTTCTTTTTCTGTCAAAACAAGATCCAAGGTTCTTTGAACAATACAGCAGGGCTTGGTTCTCGAAGTTGGAAAATCAAGGGTACGATGGGATCTCTTACGGGATCCGTCGAATCCATCGACTTTATTCGATTCTGGGGCAACCGTTGCCAGAAACCATTGTTTCTGTTATTTTTTCAACATGACCCTGATTGCACGGAGAAAATACGACATCGACAAGATGCGAGAGTGTGCATCCAAGATTGCGCAATTGCAGGGAGATGAACGAGACTTTTTGGAAGTATTTCTTGAATTTTGTGTCTATTCTGCAAATGGCCAAGCCTCCTTCTTCGAGGATCAACCAGACCGGTTGTTTCCCTCAAGCCAAACAAGATTTTACTACGCTTGTCATTTCAGTTCGCTACCTGTTGAGCGATATGATCATCTTTATGGGAGAACACCTGTTACCCCAGCCTTTCTAGAGTATCAAGAAGCCTACACTTCTTTTGCGAGAGGCTTGCTGCTCAACCCTTGTTGCCCAATGTCCATCTTGTTGGATAATAGCTTGCTACGGTCGGATCTGTGGCCATTCATTGCGCAGAACGAAATTCTCCCACTTTGGCTTGCGACCGAACCGGATGCATTGGCCAAATATCTTTTGAATTGGTACAAGAGTGACTTGATTCTGTCTCGATCTATTGGAAGGTCCCGATGGTCAAGGCTGAACTTTCTGGAGGCCATCGCTACCAAGGAAGACGAGTATCCTTGGGCAGCTTCCAATTACTCCGATGAATGGCTTCTCGATTGGTTTGATGAAAATTTGAGATTGGTAGGGATAGACAAGAGGATACCACGTCCGAAACGTACATCCAGAGGCGTCTCCTCGTCTTCCATTGCACAATGGCTCCGAATCGTGGGGGAGTATGCTCAAGTTGGGAATCAAGACTTGTTCCGAAATACGTTGCGTACACTGGATCGAAGGTCTTGGGGAACTGGGGCGAGGTCCAAGGAATTGTCGTGGAAGTCTTATGGAAGTTGGTTGTTGGAGACGTTGGTGAACCAAGCTGGGATACGTGGCATCTTCGTTTTCTTGGATCAATGTCGTGTTATGGCGAAACACTTGCAGACTCCATTCCCATACCACATACTCTCCGAGATCATGGAAGACTATGCTATTGGCAAGCCTGATTTGGCTACCATTGTCGTGAGCTAAAAATCATGGAAGATCAGTCACGCTCTTGATACTTCTTTGTTTTCCAATAGGTTCCTCTCCTCGTGTCCTTCCATACCGTCCTCTCCTTTCGGGTCTACCCTTCCGAGGCCCAACTTCAGCGTCTGAAACGCTGGGAGGGGACCTGTCGCTTCCTCTGGAACCTTGCCCACGAGCAACGCCTTCGCGGCCTCGGTCGGCCCTATGGCGACCCCAAGAAGTTCTACTCCTCCGCTGAACAGCGCCGCGAGTTTACCGCCCTCCGTGCCGAGGTTGAATGGATCAATGATCTCCCTCGTCATGTTGGCGCTGCCATCTTCGACCGTCTTGACGAGGCTTGGCGTAATTTCTTCTCCAAGAAGGGTGGGATGCCCTCCTTCAAGAAGGCAGGCGTCGACGCCATCAGCCTCGAAGAGTTCGACCCCAAGGTCTGGCGACTTGATCTCAAGAAGAGCCTGATCCGCTTCCCCAAGATCGGCAATCTTCCTGTCGTTCTTCACCGAGATCTTCCTGGGAAGGCTATCTCCTGCGAATTGGTTCGCGACGTGGACCAGTGGTTCGCTCACCTCACCTTCGAGGTCGAGACGCAGGACGCCGTGCCCTCCGATGGCCCCATCGCCATCGACGTTGGCGTCGAGATCGCCTTTGCGGACTCGGATGGGGCACTCATCCCCAACCCTCGCCTCGGCGAAGCCATGGCACCGACTCTCGCCAAGCGTCAGCGCCAGCTCGCCATGAAACAGAAGGGCTCTACCAATCGGAAGAAGGAGAAGGCTAAGGTGGCAAAAGTCCACCGAAAGCTGAGGAGGCAGCGAGAGCACTTTCTGCATACCTGGAGCCACCGCTACGCCAAGAATCACAGCGTGGTGGTGATCGAGGACCTGAAACTGAAGAACATGACCCGTTCCGCCAAGGGCACCGTGGAAGAACCGGGTCGAAACGTGGCGCAAAAGACGGGGCTCAACCGAGCGCTGCTGGACGTAGCTCCTGGTCGATTTGCGACGATGCTGGAGTACAAGACAGCGCGTCGAGGGGGATTGCTGATCCGAGTCCCCGCTGCGTATTCGTCGCAAGAGTGCGCGGAGTGCGGTCACGTTGCCTCGGAGAATCGACCCGCGAGGTCAAGGTTCTGCTGCGTGGCGTGTGGTCGTGAGGCCCACGCGGATACGAACGCGGCGAAGGTGCTGCTCAAGCGACACACCCGTCGAACCGGCGGGGAAGCTGCCTGTGGAGGTACCCTGGAAGCAGGGCCGATGAAGCAGGAACCGAAGCCCGCGAGGGCTCGGACCCAAGCCAAGAAGACCAAGGCCAAAAGCCTCGGCCTTCAGGCCGAGGATGGTTTAC
>JAKQFZ010000650.1 GCA_029558215.1 Candidatus Omnitrophota bacterium | reverse complement strand
GCGTTAAGTTGAGAGCATTGACTCGTGAAGGGGTACTTCATGGCCTGCAACAATGCGGTTATTACTTGTTGGGTCGTCGGTACTGCTCGCAACCTGATCAGCAGTGCGCCCGCACCTTTCTCAAAGAGATCGGACTGGGGGAGGGAGTGGATGAAGTACTTCGCGATGGTCGTCTTGGAGGTTCCGGGTGCGCCTCTGATCAGAATTCCCTGCGGAGTATTAAGAGTCCGCGAAAGTTGAAATGCGCGATCACAGGCCTCGAGGCACACGGCGAACTCGGGGAACATGACGTAGATCTGCTCGACAAGCGTACCTATCTGCAGCGATTCCTGACTATATTGCTTGAGACGGCGCTCACGCACCGCACTCTCCTCAGCCTCGATGGGGTCGATGTCACCAAAGTCAAATCTTTCTTTCATGATTAGGGCATCACAAACGAGTCAAAGTCCGGGATCTCACGCTTTTCGGGAGGGCTGTTTTTCCCTGGGGCGCACTGCAGTTCCTGAGAGGGCGCGATTACGGGAGTGTCTTTTGCCTCATTCAATACTCGCGCAGAAGTCACGCCAGAAAACTGCGCTGCCATTTTGGCGTCGGCAACTCCTTTGGGAGTCGTGACATCCATCCAGAAATCGTGGAGCCTCATCGACGCATTGATGTATTGTTCTTCGGCTCCTTTCTCCTTGAGTTGCTTGCGAAGAAATTTTCGGATGAGCAGATGTTGATTCCAGCTTAGGCCCTTCGTGTAGTGCGGCCAGCGCGACGGGCTGCATATCCACTCGAGAGTCTTGGGGTCCTGAATGTAGATTTGATTGATGTCATCAGGATCCCACTTGATCATCGTCTTGAAATTGCCACCAACAGTCTTCCGAACAGGCAGCAATTCGGAGGAACCAAAAGGAATGCCATGCAGTTCCACACCGCCCTGGCTGACTGTAAGCTCCTTTGTCAGTGCGGTCGCCATCCTAAGGGAGGTAGTGTTGCTCAAGTAGCTGGCTGGCGGGCATTTTGAGAGACCCTCCATCATCAGATCGTAGGGGCGCGCAAGCTTTCTTTCGTTTAT
>JAKQFZ010000639.1 GCA_029558215.1 Candidatus Omnitrophota bacterium | reverse complement strand
TAAATTCAAACCTCCGTTATCACAGGAGGCGTTGGCGGCGCGCCTGGAGCTGGATGGATGGAAGATCAGCCGCGGGACACTCTCGAAAATCGAAGCCGGGATCAGGCGAGTTACAGATTTTGAAGTAATGGCGCTTGCAAGAACGTTGAAGGTAGCTCCCGAGTGGCTGATGGACAAGCAGTTGTTTGAAAGCATGTTGAAAAAACATTAGGGGGCAACCAGAATCCATGCCGGGAATTTGAAAAACGGGGTAAGTCCTTACAAATGATCCTGGCAATCTCCTCAAGGAAGTAGCCATCACGAGGAAGCAAGCTGGTTCAAACTGATGTTCCAACATAGCGAAAGCATTTCCCGCGGCCGTATCCGTTCTGACGTTTCACGTCATCAATGCAGATTCCCTATACAACGTACCATCATCGAGTTGCGACTCATCAGCACAAGATCAACAAGGAGGTTTCCATGTGCATGCCATATTCACTTTCGACCAGGTCCACAACACAATAACAAATAATGCTGGAAGAAAACACCGTAAATCATCACCTGTGATGCGAGGGGTGAATTCCATGGATGCCGATGCATCCCAGGTTTTGTATATGATCGCCAACTAAATACTAGCAACTTTTCAGAATACAAAAAAGAAGGGCTGTCCGTTTGGACAGCCCTTCTTTTTTGTTTGGAGGAACTATGACACGAAAGAAAGCTCATGTGTATTTGATTCACTTCGAGCAAAGATATCATCACGCAGGTCACTACCTCGGTTACACCAAACACCTTTGGTTCCGCATCATTACCCATCAGGCAAACATGGGAGCCAGGTTATTACGCGCTGTCAACCACGCCGGCATCAGATGGGTTGTTGTCAGGACCTGGGCGGTCGATTCACAAAATCTTGAGAGAAAGCTCAAGAACCTCAAGAACTCTCCAAGGCTCTGCCCCATCTGCAACCCCGACCTGGAAGGTCCTGTACAGAATGAGTACGCTCGCATGAAGTGGGAACTGGATCATTCTGTCTACAACCCAGATCTTCCATTGCCCTGGTCATGAAGATCGAAGGAAAGGAGAAACTTATCCATGTCAATACCAAAAGGATTGGCCGCCCGCGCGGTCATAACAACAAAGAACACAAAAACCAGGATGGTCATCGAAGTCCGGGAAGGAAACAGGTTCTCGAATTTCTATCATACCTACACCACCTACGGACGTGGCCGCCATCACGTTGTGAAACTTGGAATCCCGAGACACCGGGGATTTGCAGATTCCATCGAGGATGTTGTGGAGCAGATAGTGAAGGCAATGAAAGCACATGCCAAACGACAGCAGGTGGATCTTTCAATACACACAGCGATCCGAATCCATCGCAAGCGCCTATATCGTAAGCTGCTCGACATGAGGCCGGATGAGCTGGGGCTGTCGCGTGCCATACGCCGACCCGACCCCAGATTGATACGGGGCGAACTCATCAAGGTGGAAAACAGCTTGTTACCTTTGGCATACACACCGCTTGCAAAACGCTGGAAGATCCTTACCAGTCCAAGATGATGCGTCATCTGCAAATTCAACCGAACCGCCCGACTGGGCGGTTTTTCATTTCATCAGGAGTTGAACTGTGAACAATACTTTCTATTTTCCCCCACACATGGAGACGTTGTACCTGGGCGGGGATGGGCAAAAGGCCGAGAATAACCTTGGTGTGATCCGACTGCTCAAACAATTGGACGAAGCAGGGAGAAGCGCCACACCGGACGAACAGTCCCTACTTGCGATGTATACAGGTTGGGGAGATTCCAGTGTGCTGCACCACAAACTCTCCGAAGTGGTCGATTCGGTAACGCAAGAGGAGTGGGAATCCATTCAGGGCAGCACGTTGAATGCCCACTACACCAGCCTCCCCATCATCCGTTCCATGTGGTCGGGAGTCATGCGCCTGGGCGCAGATAAGTTATCTACATTGCGGGTATTGGATCCATCTGCAGGTGTGGGACATTTTATAAGCAGCATGCCCGAGCCAATACGCCAGAAGACCCGTTGGGTGGAGATCGAACTGGACAAGGTGACCGCCAGGATTCTGAAACACCTGCACCCGGATACGGAAGGCCGGAACACAACCTTTGAGGAGGGCTTCGAGAACGTACGGCTCGCATCCGAACAATTCGACCTTGCGATCTCCAATATCCCGTTTGGAAACTACCCGATCATCGACCGTACCATGAAGGATGCACGTTTGAAGGCATGTATCCACGATTACTTCTTCGCCAAGGCAATTTCATTGGTACGACCCGGAGGTGTGGTTGCGTTCATCACGAGCCGTTACACCTTGGACAAGAAGAACAAAGCTTTTCGCGAATGGCTTGCCAGGCGTGCCGACCTGCTGGTCGCGGTCCGCCTGCCGGATACTACCTTTCTTGGCAACGCAGGCACACAGGTTGTGACCGATATTCTCTTTCTACAAAGACGTCACGCCATTCGTGAGGAAGGCGATTTACCTTGCTGGGTGGACACACAGGAGGTGGAGCTGGTCCATGACGGTCATGTGAAAAATGAGGAAGATAAGGACGGCAAGGTCCGGCACAACTTGATCTACTGCGAACATCCGGAATGGATGGTCGGACAAGTGGGCACAAAACGCGGTATGTATGGCGCTGGAGAATACACGGTTCGATACGATGGTGACAAACCCATCGCCGGCCTGATCACGGAAATACTGGAAGACGTTCTTCCGGAAGACAGCCTGTTGGTAAGGCATAGCGCCAGTCATGCCACAGATATCGTCGTTGAAACCACTCCTGCACCTCATGTCATTCCTATTCCTGAAAATACCCCAGTGGATCATCGCCGGCGCTTGGAAGGTTTGCGGGAAATCTATCGCGCGGCGAGAACACTGCTGGATATGGAGACATCCGGCGGAAACCTTGCCGCTGTTGCCGATCAGCGAGAGGGACTCAATCAAGCCTACGATAGCTTTATCTCCCGCTTCGGACCCATTTCCAACAAACTGAATCAAAAACTCCTGGCTGACAGTGCAGCCCTGCCTTTCTTGCTGGCACTCGAACTGGATTACCAGGCTCTCACGAATACGGCGCAGAAAGCCCGCATTTTCTCTGACTCGACTGTCCGCAGCGCAGGGCCGCCGGAGGAGATCAAGGATTGCCGCGATGCGTTCCTGTTCTGCCTGAACAAAACCGGTGGTGTGGACATGGAGTGGATCGCTTCGCTCACGAACGTGTCCCTTGAGCAGGCAGAGAGCGAGCTATCCGGCCGGATATTTTGGACACCCGAAGGTCATTGGGAGATCGCGGAAAAATACCTGTCCGGCAATATCGCGGAAAAGCTTCATGCCGCACGAGCGATGGTCGCGATCGAGCCGCGGCTAAAGTCCACGATTGAGGCATTGGAACAAGCCTTGCCGAAGCCGCTCAAACCCAATGAGATCAAGGCCCGCCTCGGCTCAGGATGGATCCCCACAGAATATATCGAGGAGTTTGTGCGCGAGATTTTGCCAGGTGTATCGCCGCAGGTCACCTACATCCCCAAACTTGGCACCTGGAAATTGAGCGTGCGCAACAAGTGGGCGATCCCGGCAGAGAACACAACCCGCTGGGGAACGAACCGCAAAGGTGCCCTCGATCTCATGGAGATGGGGCTGAATGCTCAAACGCCAGTTGTTTACGATGAACTGGAGGACGGAAAACGCGCAGTCAACAAGGAAGCCACAATTGCCGCCCAAGCCAAGCTGGAGGAATTGAAGGCGCATTTTGTAACATGGCTTTGGAAGGACAACGAGCGTTCAGAACACCTGGCTCGCATATACAACGAGCGCTTCAACGTGTTCGCCCGGCCAGCGTACAACGGTTCCCACCTGAACTTCCCCGGTCTATCTTTGGATATTGCTCCCAGACAATTGCAGAAGGATGCAGTCTGGTTCAATCTGCAGAACAGATCGTCGCTGGTAGGCGATGAAGTTGGACTTGGCAAGACCCTGACAGCGATCATCAGTGCCATGGAAGCCATCCGTCTCGGCTTTGCTCACAAGAGTATGTTCGTGGTGCCAAATCATTTGACGGAGCAGTGGCGGGAACAATTCCTGGCAGCCTATCCCAGTGCGGATGTTTTGTGCGCCGGCAAGGATGACCTAAGTAAACGCAACCGCCGGCATTTCATGAGTCGGATCGCCACAGGAAACTGGGATGCGGTCATCGTGCCACAGTCATCCTTCAAGTTGCTGCCCGTAAAGCCTGAAACGATGAACGAATTCATAGAGTCCGAGTTGGATGAGCTGCGGGATTTTCTGCAGCAACTCAAAGCCTCGGATGATTATGACCGCCGCGCCATGAAGGAAATCCAAAAAGCCATCAAACGCTTCGAGGCAAAGCTGGTTGACAAGTCAGACATGACCAAGGACAGCACCGACACGATTACATGGGAGCAGTTGGGGATCGATCTGTTGGTATCAGACGAATTCCACCTGTTCAAGAATTTGTATTTCCATTCCAAGATGACACGCATCGCGGGACTGCCCAACACCGACTCCCAACGCGCCTTCGATATGTTCGTCAAAGTCCGCAACTTACTGCAAAACAACAAACGGTTCATTGGTTTGACTGGCACACCGCTCACCAACACGATGGCAGAAATATTCACCATGCAGAGGTACTTCCAGTACGACACACTGGTGGATCTGGGGCTTTCACACTTCGACTCTTGGGCACAGATGTTCGCAGATGCAGTCATGATCCCCGAGATGACACCGGACGGTGGCGGCTTCCGTGTGAACACGCGCCTGGCACGCTTCACGAACATCCCTGAACTGGCAAGCATGCTTTCGCAATTCATGATCATGCGGCGCTGGGAGCAGGTATCCAACGAAGTGGAACGACCCATGTTATATGGCAGTAAGCCGACACCCATAAAGATGCCCGGCTCCAGACATCTAAAGGAATTCGTCAGGGAATTGGCGGAACGTGCCGAGGAAGTGCGTGGCGGCAAGGTCGACCCCAAGGACGACAATATGCTTAAGATTATTGGAGAAGGGCGCAAGGCGGCTCTGGACATGCGCATGATCTGGCCGGGCGTCCCCGATCTCAAGACATCGAAGATCAACACAGCGGCGTGGGTTATCTCAGAGATCTACCACGTCACAGAGCCACACAACGCGGCGCAACTGGTCTTCTGCGATCTTGGTACGCCCAAGCCGCAGAAGGAAAAAATCACTGTAGTGGACAAGGAGGAAGGTGATGAAGAAAGCCGCTACGAGGACGATGAGGCATCATTTGAGAATGTATATGCCGACCTCAAAGCGAAGCTGGTGAACAATGGCGTGCGTGCGGACGAGATCGCCTTTATTCATGATGCCAGGAACCCAACGGCCCGGGCTCAACTATTCGAGTCCGTCAGAATGGGTCGCATCCGCGTGTTGATCGGCTCGACGGAAAAGATGGGAACCGGCATGAACGTTCAAACGCGCGCAATTGCGATGCACCACCTGGATGCTCCGTGGAGGCCAGCCGACCTCGAACAAAGAGATGGGCGCCTCCTTCGACAGGGCAATTGCTACGGCGAAGTCTTCTCCTTCGTGTACATCACAGAATCAAGTTTTGACGCGTACGTCTGGCAGATTCTGGAGACCAAGGCCCGTTTCATCGCACAGTTTCTCACTGGTAATACCCAAGTCCGTGAGATGGAGGATATCGGCGATACGGTTCTCTCGATGGCGGAGATCAAGGCGCTGGCCAGCGGCAACCCGAAAATTATCGAGCGCGTGGTGTTACAGAACGAGATCGTCAAACTGGAGAACCTGCGTGCGTCATGGCAGACCAACCGCAGGGATTCGCAGCGCCGGCTCTCCCAGAACCGGGAGGAACTCGCACAAACACAAACCCGCGTTGAGTATCTTCGCAAGGCGGCAGAGATGCGCGATGCACATCCAGCGGACAAATTCAACATGAAGGTCAACGAGGTGCTGCATGACGAAAGACGAACTGCGGGAGCAGCGTTGATCGAAGCCGCCAGGATCTTGAAACTCGAAGCCGAACGGACCGGTCAGGAGGCACGAAAGAATGTGGGGAAATACAGGGGCTTCACAACATGGCTGCGGGTAAAACCCAACATCGAACGCAGCATGCGGTCTCTAATCGAAGAATCTGGGAGCGGCGCGGAGATCCTGCTGGATTATGGCGTCCCCCAGGTACTCGTCGCCCACGTATCCGACTCGGATACCGGTACAGTCATGAGCATCGATGCAACCATCCGTTCGATCGACGGTGAGATCACGAAGAATGATGAGCGTCTTGAGCACCTCACCAGACAGGTCGAGAAGTACCATGCCGCTTTGAGTGAAGAATGGGAGCACGCCTCCAAGCTTGAAACACTGGCAGCCAAGTTGGCCTGGTCGACAAGGAATTGATCGGCGCCGGTGTGAAATTGACCGATGCATCAGTCGCTACTCCTGATGAGGAGGAAACTGTAGAGGAGATCATAACAACTCCCGCGTTGGAAGATGAATCCGAAGCAGAGGACACGCTGGATTTCGAACTCGATCAGATCCTGGAACGTATGGCGCAAC
>JAKQFZ010000627.1 GCA_029558215.1 Candidatus Omnitrophota bacterium | reverse complement strand
TGTTTCTCGATGAGATCGGTGAGCTAGGGCAGGGCTTGCAAGTGAAGCTGTTGCGGGTGATGCAAGACCAGGAGGTTCGATGAGTCGGAGGCACGACCTCCACCAGAGTCGATGTTCGCATCATTGCCGCAACCAACCGAGATCTTGAACAGCTCGTGAAAGAAGGAAAGTTTCGAAATGATCTTTTCTACCGGTTAAAAGTTGTTCCCATTACGTTGCCATCATTGGCTGAACGGCGCGAAGATATTCCGATGCTGGTGCACCACTTCTTGCAGAAATGTGCCGTGGGAACGGAGCATGCGGTGTGTGGGGTTCTTCCGGAAACCATGGCACTTCTGACAGACTATCGGTGGCCGGGCAACGTGCGAGAGCTTGAAAATGTGATTGAGCGGGCCGTGTCGTTGAGTCATGGACCGGTCCTGACGCCGGAAGACTTGCCGAAAGTGATTCGGCAAGGAGCGTTGACGGAAACCGAGACACGATACCCGCTCACCAATCCACACGATGAGGTCTCCCTAACTCTGGAAGAAGTAGAGAAGAGACACCTGATCCGCGTACTCAAAGAAACCAATCGGAATAAGGTGAAGGCAGCAAAAATACTCGGAATAGACAGACGCACCCTCTATCGAATGGCCGAACGATTTGGCCTCGATCTAGGAGAGGAGGCAGAAGGAACAGAGGAGAAAGAACCGACCTAGTTAGTTCTTCGCTCCGTAAAAGGTCTCCGTCGTGTAGGTGCTCGGAACGATTTTCAACTCGTTCTTGATCAGACGAAGCTTGTTTTCAGCGCTTTGAGGGACCTGTGGTTCTGTAGGACCCCAACCATCGAACATGGTTTGTTTACCTTCCGACGACACTTGGAGGCGCAGCCTGGTGGTTCGGTCTGTTTCCGGAGTCACGGAGGCTTCTGCACGGCTCCGGACAACCCCAAACCGCCCCTTCACGAGCCAATCCCAAATGCTGGGCTGCTCGCCACGGTAGCCGGTGTCAAGCTGAGAACCGTCCTTCCAATCTACATCGTAGTTGTCGTCTTTCAGGACTTTTGAGACCGCAGCCCTGACCTGATCCGCCGGGGCGGGCAACGTCACATCGACGACATCTGGTTCGACGGGGCGCTGAACACTGCTACATCCAAAGGCAAATGCTGTGAGGGCGACAATGGCGAGACAGTCCTTTCGGATCATTTTGTTCTGGCCTCCTTCAGACGGTAGACGAGATGAGTATCAGTTTGCGTGACTCCATCTATACGATGGATACGGCTCAAAACCAATTGGGTCAGTGCGTCCTGGTC
>JAKQFZ010000622.1 GCA_029558215.1 Candidatus Omnitrophota bacterium | reverse complement strand
TAGCCGCTCTGGCGGGTCTGACTCTTGTCATCACCTTCTCGCTCTGCCGACTGCGTTTTCCAAAGTGGCCTCTGCATCCGGTGTTGTTTCTGGTCTGGCATGGGTACTCCGCCAACTGCTTTGCCTGGTCATTTCTGGTGGGATGTCTTTTGAAGGTGCTGGTCACAAGATACGGCGGAACGAAAATGTACAATCGCATGACCGTTCTTGTATTTGGGGTGATTGCGGGAGACATGCTCGGTGGATTCATCCCCTTGGCTTTTGGTTTTCTCTACTACTGGCTCACGGGAGAGCATGCTCCGGCGTTCTCGATCACACCTGGGTAGAGAAAGACGGCGAGGCGTCTGACCAAAGTCAGACGCCTCGCAGCATAAAGATATACGTCAGATAGGCGAATCTCAGTACTGAGACCACTCCAAAATGTCCGAAGCAGCCTTGTGATGATAGCCAAAGTCGGCGTTGCCAGTATCCGGAGAGTTATCCGCTTGCGTGCTGATGAAGTAGCCCGCCCAGGACTGCTCGCCTGTGTAGACACCCAGATTGGCCGCCGTGTCGGTCGCCGCATTGATGCAGGGGCTACCAGAACCAAGATTGAAGGAGGCATCCAAAAGAGGATCCGTAGTGATGTCACTCGCATGTGCCGCTCGTGCATCCGAAAAGAGCGTCGTGTAGTTGAAGAAATTGTTGGAGTACTCGTTGAGTTGGACTGAGGCACCGATGTAGACCGCGATGGGACAGTTGGCAATGATGTTGTGCATGGCATGCACGTTCGTCGAACCACCCGCTCGTCGGAGTCCTGACGTCCCCGTGCCTGTGTTCGCAATCGTGTTGAATGAAGCCTTCCACGTTGCGCCGACACCCATGTCCGCACGCAAGGCACCGCGGTTGGCTGTATTGTCCCTCACACACCGGTCGAAGAGATTGTTCTTCACATTAAGTGTGGTGGTTGCATCCGCAAGGGAAGCGAAGTAGGCACCATCATAGCCAGTTTCCTTCACCGTATTGTTGATGAAATAGCAGTCACCGAAGAACCGGAACGCCGTGATGCCGGAGTTGTTGCCAGCAGCATAGTTGGCGCCAGCAGTCGTATTCGCTGTGTAATTGCCGTTGATCACGCAACCGGAGATTACGGCCTCCGTCAGAAAAGCATTCGTGTCAGAAAGATAGACCACAGAACCTGCATGGAACCCTGTGCCAAATGGAGACTCGTACATGAAGGTCGTGTCTTGGATCTTCATGTCGTGCAGAAGCAGACGTCCACCGCCAACGAGGTTCTGTGCGCGAAAGACCTGACGGCGCGTCGTCGTATCACTGAGCCTTGAGTGGAAGTAGCAGTTCTTAATGGTCAGATTCTTGTAGTTGCCAACGAGTGTCGCGCCATTGGTAATGATCTCAACATTCCAAGCTTTGGAAGGACCGCGCACTTCGCAATTCTCCAAAGTGAGATACCTGGCATCGTAAGAACCACCGCCGCTTGTGAAACTCGAGGTTGTCGAGTTCGCGCCAGGATACAGATACAACCCCTTGATAGTCACAAATGTCGGCTCGTTGCCACTGCTTCGCGACAACATGATGCCCTGTAACTGAGGTCGCACAAAACCTGGCCAAGGCTGATAAACATCCTTGTTGTTTTCATCCTGACCACTCTTGTAGACGTAGACAAGGTTGCCCGTGGCTGTACCGGTATATGTTGTACCGGTACCTTTGATGTAGAAGTTGTCTGCAACGCCACTCAACGATTCCAACTCGGCTTTCTCAATCGTGGCGTATGGATTCCCGCTTGAACCGTCGCCCGTCGTGTCGTTGCCACCCACATTATCAATGTAGAAATTGGCTGCAAAGGTGGGTGCAACCACCACGGTCAACGCCAGAAAAGATAGAAGAAGCGTTCTTTTCATTTTCATTTCTCCCTAGAATACCCAGACATGATTCCCAAGCAGGATTCAGTAGACTGAAATCGCTGCTTCTGATTCAAACCCTTGACTCATAGAATCCCAGCAATCCCTCGAGCACCTCCTTTCTGCTAGTTTCAAAACCGCGTCGAGACGCAATCCCTGAAGAGAAACAAGCGAACGGAACTATATCTCTCACGCTCGGGTGTCCACTTCTGCGAGCAGTCTAGCCCACCCGCACTCAGGATACATACCAACGTTGGTATAACTTAATCAAGAAAAAAGCCTTTTGTCAAGTTATTTTTCTTTGTGCGGGGGATTTGACCTCGCTCAGGCTGCGCATTCTGGAGTGAACCCGTGAAGCTCATCACCGGGCGATGACGACTCTGTTTCTGCCTTCAGCCTTCGCTCGGTAAAGAGCCTCGTCGGCACGAACCACCACTGTTCTCTCGTCGTCGTCCACCTGAAGAGCTGCAACACCGATGCTGATGGTGATCGCGAGAGCATCTTCATCGGGAAGCCGAGACGACTCAACAGCTTGTCGGATTTCCTCGGCGACTCCTTGAGCGGCCTCCATATCCGCTTTTCTCAACACGACGAGAAACTCCTCGCCACCCCACCGACAGAGGATGTCGGAACTCCTGATGCGCCCCTGAATGACTTGGGCAAGCATTTTAAGTACTCTGTCACCCGTCAAATGTCCGAAGCGGTCGTTGACGGACTTGAACCGATCTATGTCCATCAACAAGAAAGCAACAGGCTCCGGTTCACGCCTGTACTGCGAAAGGATTTGGCCGAAACGTATCGTGAAGCAACGGCGGTTGGCCACCCCTGTCAGGCCATCCGCGAGCGCCATCTGCTCCAGTTCTTGTTGGTATCGGCGGACTGTTCGCCAATTGAGCGAGACGATGAACAGGGTTACCACACCACAGATAAGGAGACTGCCCTTGAGCGTTTGCTCAAATTCTTCGAGCAGGTCCCCCTCGGGCTGTTCCACGACAAGAATCCAGTTGAGTTCCGGAAGGAATCTGGAGTTCAGAAGTACCGTCCGATTGTTCTCTTTGAACTCAACAGAACCACTTCCCTTTTTGAGTACTGTATCCAGATGCGGCGCCAGTGCGTTTCTGTCAGCCAGTCGTAACGGTCCCGCATAGTCTTCTCCGTACAACAGCAAAGTTCCCAGATGGTTGGTAAGATAGACTGTTCTGCCGAACTGCTTCTGGTATTTCGCGATGAGAGTCTTTGCTGTATTGAGAGTCAAGCCTACCCCCGTTGCGCCCAGAAAATTGCCCTCATAGTCGAGGACTCTGTAGTTGATGAACAGGGTCATGGCATCATGATTTGCCATGTCTGGATCCACGTTGGTCTCATATTCCTCAGTCATGCTCCTGACTCGAAAATACCAGGCGTCTCGTGGCTCATCTTCCTTCACGGTTTTCAGGATGCCGTCTGCATAGTAGTAATTTCCCGTTCTCTCGGAAACAAAGAAGCTCGTCACCGTGTTGTAGCGATTCTTGATTTCCTTCAGGTATTGACGGATCAGTTCCTTGTCCACCTCCCCTTCAAGAATCCAGTCTCGCAGGAAAGTGTCTGAAGCCATGAACGAGGACACAAGCACAGGGTTGAGAAGATCCCGCTGTATTTCGGAATAGATGTTGTCACTGGACAGAGGAAGCTCGTTTGTGAGGATTGCTTTCTTGACCGAACTGACCGAGACAAAGTAACTCATCAGCGATGTGATGAGGAAACCCGTGATGATGATTGCACCGACAATTGTCGCAAGACCGGTGTGTGCGCTTCTACGGAACAACTTGACTCCACTCCATCTTTTGTTCTGCAGATGATGTTAGCGCTTTTCGTTTGTCGCTGTCAAAAGCGATGGTTCCATCACCGTATGGGCTCAGCTACACAAGAGAGGAACGGTCATTCCGAATGACTGAGGCTTGGCGAAGGAATGAGGAATCTCTCTTTGGATCCTGCAGTGAAGAGAGATTCTTCACTCCGCTTTGCTCCGTTCTGAATGACAAGTGCCCTAGACACGCCCGTGTAACTGAGCCAGTACCGCAACGCCATTAAACGCCCTTGACACATCACGGCACCACCGGTAGACTTCATAACGAAGGTTGAGTGGAAGGATGCAGTTCTATTGAAGGAGGAAGGCAGGGAGGGCAATCATGACAACAGATAAGTTGACTGGAATCTCTTCCTGCATTTCCAGAGCAGCACACGTTGTTCCGCCAAATACTCGGAACAAGAACACTCGGAGATCTCGCCAGGGATACTCCGAAAGGTGAGACCCAATGTTCTGGGTCAAGGGGGAGGTCACAATGATGCGGAGTCGAGTGGTTTTCGGAATAGTCTTCGGCGCATTGATCGGGTTTGCTTTTGGTCTTGTGCATGAGGCTTCTGCCACACTGTACACCTTGGAACAGAAGTCCCTGGCTGATGAAGGAGTGGAGGCCAAGGTACTTCGTGGCAGAACAGAGATGCAATCCGCTCCACTCGATCCGGCCAATAACCGAGAGATGTTCTATCAGCTGGTGCACAAAGAACCTCTCCCGTACAAATGCTACATTCCACTACGGACTGTCGTAGACCTCGGCAAGGTGACTTACCCCATTGTTCTGGACTCCACTGGACTTGCGTCACAGGGTTACGACATTCTCTATCTCGATTTCAACAGAAACGGTGATCTCACCGATGATCCGGCATACTCACCAACGAAACAGTCAGAGGAAGGTTACTACGGCAAAAGAAACACGTTCGCAGTCACAGTGGAAGTAGACGTTGGCTCCGAGAAGTATCCGTGTGACTTCCTGCTGACATCATCCAGCACGGTGCGTCGGGACTCCCTGGCCGCCTATGTCCAAGTCACGACAGATACGTACTATGATTCCCTGATACGTCTTGGAGAGAAGGAACACAGGGTTATTCTCCTGGATCGAAACAACAATGGTCGGTTTGATGATAAGTCGTCCATCTCGTCGGAGAACGTGAAGGGAACAACATGCGCCTTGGTCGTCGAGGGGGATCTGTTGTTCATAGACCCCAACTTCAAGATTCTCAGCAGGTATGGAGCCTTTGAGACAAGGCGAGGGCGTTTTCCTTTGAGTGAAACGGTCTTCCTCGATGGAGTCCATTGGCGTCTCAAGGTTTCTCCGAAGGGCGACACCATCGAGCTGACTCCCTGTGAGTTGCCCGTCGGGTATCTGACACATGCCACGGAGAAGTTCTATGCTACAACTCTGTACGGAGAGACGGGCATCATCAATATCGCCGTTGACGCGGGTGAGAAGTATCCGATTCCTCCCGGAGAGTGGAAGATCTTAGACTGTTGGGTTGACCATACCAAGTATCCCACAGAACCTGACTCCGATTTTGATGGAATTGAAAGGACTTGGCTTCAATCTGCCGCACCGATAGATATTCCAGCAATTCGTGTTGAGAGTGGCGCAACGACCGTCTTACCGTTCGGCTCACCCTACAGAGTCTCCCCTGTTTGGAGTTTCTCTGGGAACGACAGGAGCGTTGTGCACTTTGACTGGAAGATCGTCGGTTCCGCAGGGGAAGTATGCAATAGCCTCGTGGTGAATAGCTCATTTCCCAAAGCACCCGAGATTGTCATTCGAGAAAAGAGTGGCAAGAAAGTCGCCAGCGGAAAATTCGAGTATGGTTGAGGGGGATCGTGCACGTACTCATGGCGAGTACCCCAAAATCCCAGTGAAGAATACTCCGTTTCAGTCATCTGCAAAAAGGCGGGGCCATTCAGGTTCAAGACGGAGCCCACGATCGTCAGGATAAAAGACTGACAAGTCCCGGCGAAGAGGTCGGACGGGATAGAACGTGACTCTTGGTCGGTAAAGTAGCATGAAAATAAGAGAGTGCTGCCCTTCGGCAACGCTCAGGATGTGTTTGCGAGCGAGCGCGTTCCAGGATCTTCTTCGCAACAAAGATTGTGGAACTCACTCATCACGGAAGACAAAGGGACGATATCCCATAGCCTTGTTTGTTTTCTCCCAGAGATAGGGACGGAGATCAGTAGGCGTACAGCCGTCCGTAGGGTCTGGCACTCTGTGGGTAGAATTTGCGGAATTCATTCCGTTGAAATGACTCTTTGAGAGTGAAATCCGTAGCGTACTCCTGGAGAATGTCTTGCAGAATCGCCCACTCCTCATCAGTCATCTCGGCGGAGCCAACCTCACGCCCCAGTTGATGGGACTGAACATCTCCCCTGAGGTAGATCAGCCCACCGTGCATTCCCGTTCCCATCCAATCTCCTA
>JAKQFZ010000602.1 GCA_029558215.1 Candidatus Omnitrophota bacterium | reverse complement strand
CAGGAGCTCATCGATCACTTCGTTATGAAGTGCAGAATGGTCAAGTTCGCACGTATCACTTCCTACAACGAGCTGTTCTCCGGCGATCCGGTCTGGGCTACACTCGAGGTTGCAGGTATGGGCGTTGACGGCCGTTCCATGGTCACAAAGAACGACTTCCGTTTCCTGCACACACTTGAGAACATGGGTCCGTCCCCGGAGCCGAACCTCACAGTTCTGTACAGCTCCAGACTTCCGGAAGCATTCAAGAAGTATGCGGCTCACATCTCCGTCACAACATCTTCCATCCAGTATGAGAACGATGATGTCATGAGAGTCACATGGGGCGATGACTACAGCATCTGCTGCTGCGTATCCGCTACACAGACTGGTAAGGAAATGCAGTTCTTCGGTGCTCGTGCAAACCTTGCTAAGTGCCTTCTGTACGCAATCAACGGCGGTGTTGACGACAAGACTCGTCAGCAGGTCGGCCCGAAGACTCCGGCGATCACAGATGAGTACCTCGACTATGAGGATGTCAAGGCAAGATTCGAGAAGGAAATGGACTGGCTCGCAGGTCTCTATGTCAACACACTGAACCTGATCCAGTACATGCATGACAAGTACTACTATGAAGCAGCAGAGATGGCTCTGATCGATACAGATGTCCGCCGTACATTTGCGACAGGTATCGCAGGCTTCTCACATGTCATCGATTCTCTGTCCGCAATCAAGTATGCAAAGGTTAAGTGCATCAAGGACGAGACAGGCTTCAACATCGACTACGCAATCGAGGGTGACTTCCCGAGATACGGCAACGATGATGACCGTGCAGATGATATCGGCCTCTGGGTCCTGAAGACATTCCTCTCCAAGATCAAGAAGAGACATACATACAGAAATTCCGAGCCGACGACTTCCATCCTTACCATCACATCCAACGTTGTGTATGGCAAGTATACAGGCAACATGCCGGATGGCCGCCGTGCAGGCACACCGCTTTCACCGGGTGCTAACCCGTCCTACGGCGCAGAGAAGAGCGGACTTCTTGCTTCCCTCAACTCTCTGACAAAGATCCCGTATGAGTGGGCTCTCGACGGAATTTCCAACACGCAGACCATGAACCCGAGCGCTCTTGGCCATGACGAGAAGGAAAGAGTCAATAACCTTGTCAATGTCCTCGACGGATATTTCGATCAGGGTGCTCATCACCTCAACGTCAACGTCTTCGGCCGTGAGAAGCTTGAGGATGCTATGGCTCATCCGGAAAAGCCGGAGTACGCAAACTTCACAATCCGTGTTTCCGGTTACGCTGTCAAGTTCATCGATCTGACACATGAGCAGCAGCTCGATGTTCTGAGCAGAACATTCCACGATCATCTGTGATTAATAAGCATACCTCAGGAAACTGATGAAATCAGGGCGGAGAGCTTGCTCTCCGAACGGTTTCAGAAGCTTTCTGAGTATGAATGCTGAATCGTTACGATCAGAAACAACACAATGTGCGCCGGCAGGCAGTCCTGTCGGCGCACATTTTCTACTGTGAGGAAAAAATATTATGATAAAAGGACTGGTCAATTCTATTGAGAGCTTCGGATCTGTCGACGGCCCCGGCGTCCGCTTCATGTTCTTCATGCAGGGCTGCAACATGCGCTGCGCGTACTGCCACAACCCGGAGACCTGGGCAAAGGAGCTTCCGGACACATCGGAGTCGATGGTGATCACGCCTGAGGAGGGCTTTA
>JAKQFZ010000593.1 GCA_029558215.1 Candidatus Omnitrophota bacterium | reverse complement strand
CAAATTGTACTCAACAAAACACTCCTCATGCATCCCATTGACACCCTCATCTACCATCGACTCATCACAAAAAACACAACAAGAACAAACCGGTTCACCATCAGCCACCAGAAAGTTCAGTTTCATCATTCAATCTCCAGAAGGCTATCAAATCCTACAGAAGATTGTTGCAGAAAACTGAAAATCGTAAAATGAAAACGGGCTGTTGAGGAATCCATCCCCCAACAGCCCGATCAAATCACGCCACCATCCCAGAACCAGTCATCTGATTCGCCAGCTTGCTGGTAATGTGGAAGTCCGCGAAGTCGTGGAACTTATCGCCAGTACCTTCCATATCATACTCGTTGGAGAGCAGACCACCAACCCAAGCATTCAGCTTGCCTGCCGCATACGGAGCACGTGTGTGGTGAGTCGCCACCTCTGTGACGAAATTCACCATATCATACACAGTACACTTCACAGGCAACGTCCTCTGACGCTTCACGCTCAGAGCATCGATGTTGGCCAAACCATACAACTCGCTGATATCGCCAGTCATCGCATGGAACGCCGAAATCGCAGGCGAATTCAGAGTCGTACTCCGAACGTTTGCAGAAGCAAGCAGACCCTTCACTTTCGGGGACTGAGCATCCGGATTCACCTGAATGACAGGTTCATCATTCTCGTCCTTCTCGCTGTGCAGCTTCAACAGAAGCTTGTACAGTGTCGTCGCCTCATTGACGCTCGCCCATGACGAGCCAGCAGACTCGATTCGCTGACGCAGAGCAGCATATCCTTCATCGCTCCCGAACTGGTCGAGAACTCGCAGCATGGCAAAAGCGATGTTGTCATTCGCCTTGCCAAGCGGGATGCTCGAACGGAACGCATTGGTGTATGCGATGGTCCCATTCTCACAAACCATCCGCAACGCCATCAAATAGATGCTGGGAAGACCGTATCCATCAACAGGTGTCGCCATCATGAACTGATTCTTGAAGGCATCACCACAGATATCGACCAGAGAATGTCCATTCCGGGGAGTATGCACACTCTCGATCATCCCGTTGTTGTAAACGAGCTTCTCATGGTTCGCACCCGAGAACAACTCCATCAACTGGCTGTAATCAACAACCGGCTTTCTGGGATTACTCACAGCCAACAGCCGTTTGGTC
>JAKQFZ010000557.1 GCA_029558215.1 Candidatus Omnitrophota bacterium | reverse complement strand
GAGCCTGAACTCCTTCACGAGGCAGCGTGGATGTTCGAACGTCATTTGGCCACAGGCAGCGCAGCGGGAATGAAATGCCGTCGGGAAGCGTGATCTCTCCACCGCGATCCACAGGGACGGTGACTGGAAACTCACGTGTGAAGAGAACCTCTGCGCCCGCTTCAACAAGCGCATTTCTGAGATACTCAGTTGCGCTCGCAGAGCCTGGATAGCCAGCCACTCTCGAACCTCTTGACGACAAGGCTTCGAGATGGCCTTGCAGAAGATCGTTCGAGACGCTTGGTTGACGGTTTGCATATCCTGCGGCATGAGACCAGAGTGACTCCGGAGACTGTGCCTGCAGTTGACGGTAACGCTCTGCTGATTCACCCGCCCCTTTCTCGGATGCGGCGGCAGCGTAGAAGAGGGCGGCAGTGCGCTTCGATGAATCCTGAATCTGTGCAAGGAGATCATCGAAACTGACTGTTGCATCGTTTACTCTGATCGGAGTATCGGTGCGTGCACACGCAATGGCGGAGCGAAAAGCCGCCTCTTCGTGCAGAGAGGGATCACGGCTGACTGCTTCTGAATAGAGGGTGACCGCCAGTTCTGGACTCGCACAACCAAATCGGGCGAAGTCTCCTGCGGCCATGAGTATCTCAGCGTATTGTACCTGCCCCTTTTCCTCAAACAGTGGCCGCAAGGCATTGGAGAGAGATAGGAAATGCTGAAGTCCAGGGAAGTCCAACGCAAGCAGATCAAGTGCCCTGCCGAGCGCCTCATGGCTTCTGGATTCTGCGTGAGACTCCACGACAAGTCGAACGATCTCGGTGCGTATTTCTTTGGGCAGTGGAGACATCTGCCTTGCAGAGAGCGTGGATTCGAGGTTGGCGAGAGTCTTTTCCTCAGCGACTCGCCTGACGAGTCCGCTCATGTGCTCAGACTGGGGATGATCGAGCAGATACTCTTCAATGAATGGGGTGTATCGAGCGATCGTCTTTGAAGCCAGCAAGGCCGCAAGTCGTTCTCTCGCTTCGCCAAGCGGTTTCTCAAAGGCGGGATTCGTAGCATGTTCGGGATATCGCGCGAGAAACTCCTCGTAGAGTTCCAACAGTCGGTTCGGCTCTTCCTCGGTTTCCAGCCTGTGGACGTAGCCTGTGGCTGTTCTGTCCTTGGAGCATCCTGCAAACAGGAGCACCACAGCACAGAGAATCATGAATGGCAGCCATGCTCGTCTACTCAATGATCAGTACTCCGTGTATTGGTTTGAGGAAATGGAACAAGAGCCAAGTGAAGAGAATCAGTGTCTCACCGATCACCAAACCAAGCGCGGCGGGATAGTACTTCTTCCACAGACGAATACCACCGATTCGAGTGACGGCGACCTTAAAACTCCAACCGATGAGAATGGCGAACCAGTATCGTCCCATGCACCAGCTGGCCACATAACCAAGCGGGTGAAACGGCCACCAGATGAAATGGCGTCGCATGATCACCAAACACAGTGTGAACAGGCCACCTGCAGTGATATGCCCAAATTCCCAAGGCTGGAACAATTGGTTCTTGGAGCGAAGTGTTCCGGAGATGGTGTCTGCCAGAGCTCTCGGAGCGCCACGTGACCACCAGCCCAGATTTGGTATCCCGTATCGGTACATGCAGTAGATGGATGGGATGTTGCAGGCCAGGACAGAAACCAGAAGAGCGCAACACATGGCGATGAAGACCTTGCGGCGGTTCAGTCCTGACTCCTCGGCGATCTTGAAACCGTTCAATGCCTGTGGCAGAACGCAGGTTGCCGTGTCATGAAGATTCCAACCCGTCATGAGCAGCAATGTCATATTCTTTGATCCGACGAGAGCCGTTCCGAAGAAACGTATCGGGAAAAACTGTGGGTAAAGGGGTGCCCACCAGACAAACGTTCCGGCCTCCGAGACCACCCTTGTCAAGACAATGATCGTCAGGAAGTAGAAGGCCATCATCAGAAAGGCCCACAGCGGTGACAGCCCAATCAGCGAGAACCAGATCAGCAGGAAGAGAAATCCTCCCACGATGATGACCACTGAGGCGCGATAGGAAATCGGCTCCCTCGAATCATCAATGTTCGGATCATTGAACACAGCTTTTCGAACCACTTGTCTCAGGTGTGTCCGACCAGACCAGACATAGACAAGCCCAAGGGAGATGATGGCACCGATCGCCTGAAGCCCGAAAATGCCCCACGCTTCAGGCGCTCCGACCATGATTCTGGAAAACATCTGAAACCGTTGTGCCAGCCAGAAAAACCACAGACTGAAACCCATCTCGGTTGTCAAAATGTACGAGATGCCGATCATTCCAAAGTAGATATTCAACTCGATCCAGTTGAAAACCGTCCATGGTCTATCTGGGAAAAGAGCCATGGTGCTGGGGCGCATGTTGATTCTTGGCACCGCGGGAAAGTATTCATGCATCCCGTTGATGAAATAGACGATGACCGGAATGAGGCAGAAGACCCACATGATCTTGTTGCGGAAGAGATTGTTCTCTTTGCGCTGTCCCGTATCCACAATGTCCATGGGAACGCGGGCAAGAGGAAAAAGGAGTCGCTCGTTGTCCGACCATTGTTTTCTCAACAACGCCGCGATCGCCAGTGTGACCAGGAACACCACCAGGCAGAACGGGAGCCAGACCGCCATCGGTCGAATCCAGAGACTCCACGGGATGTCCATGAATCCGAGATCCTC
>JAKQFZ010000522.1 GCA_029558215.1 Candidatus Omnitrophota bacterium | reverse complement strand
GTTGGGCAAGACGAATGCAGTCCTCGATTTCGCATTCTTCCTGTTTGAAGAAGTCATCTGCAACTTGCTGTATGACCTCACTGACATCGCTGGTCTGGGTGAGGTCTAGTTTCTCGAGGAGGTCATATGACTGATCGACCTCGTGTCCTAGAGCTTCATTGTAGCGCTCCTCAACCTTGCGTCTCTGTTCGGCCATAAACCGCGGCCAGTTCTGATTAAGTACGAGCAGGTGCTGTGCGAGGAAGTTCCAGTCCTCCTTGGACTGCAGGAGCTTTTTTTCTCCCAAACGCACTACTTCATCGGCTGCATAGAGAGCGTCTCGACCTTGCACTGGAACGACGTTTATCCCCTTATGGCTACTGTTGCTGTAAAATAGATGGTTGCTTACCTGATCCGAGACATAAGCCCAGAGCATCATGAGCTGACGCCAACTTCCTGGACGAGGCAGATGTTTGGCCTCCAGCACTTTGATCACATCGGACTTGGTGACGGCGTTCACGCACCCCCAGTTGATCAGCTTTTGACGGTTGCTGGCCGATACAGAACGGGACAAGATTGCTTGATTGTCGTCAGCAAAGAATGCGATGACCTGGTCGTGTGACCAGACGTTGAGAAGAACTTGCGGAACCGCCTGGCACTTCTTTCGAGAGACAACCTCACCGGTTTCAGTTAAAAGGAACTTCGACTCGCCGATTATGTCGTCCATCGCCCGTTCAATTGTGGCCGCACATGATCCTTCAAGAGAGCTGTCCTCCCGGTCCACATCCGATAGCAGACTATACGCCTCCGCCCGCTGTTCAGCAGCCTGGCGGTCGTCACTCACCCAGGCCAGTAGTGCCTTGGCCGCGAGTTCTCCAGCCCGCTGAAGCTACCAGCGGTTTGTGGGCGATGTATCAGGATCTTTTATTTTGACGCGAGCAGGATCCTGCACAAATGGCGCGTTGCATGCAAAGGGCAGGTCTGTAGCGACACCGGTTGGCAGGATCACGAACAGTCGTCCTTCAAGGCCGAGAACGATCTCTACTCGACAGGGGGGGAAGGTCGACTCCTCATCGACAGGTACCATTCGTTCTTGTCTGATCTCATCGATTGCTTCAGCGGGAAAATCCACGGCAGGTGACCGGATCAGCAGATGCCTCTTCTCGGGGCTGGACGAAAGAGACATCCACTCGGAATCGGGAATTGGCCCAGCACTCTGAGACTCCCAATGCACCTTTTTCTCGCCGACTCGGAAGCTCCTGATGTGGTGTAAGAATAGCAAGGATGTCGGGCTCTGCACCCACTCTTCGAGATTCCTTTCCAACTCGCGCCGACGATGGTCGTCCTTGATGCCAACCCGAACGGTGGTAAGGGCAGGCTTTTCGAAGATATCACACCAGATTGGCTCAGTGAACCGTTCCCGATGAAAAGCCACGGAAAGCGTCGGTGTCGCAAGACGCACCTGATCGCCAAGACTGAAGATGCTCTTGAAACCGATGCCACGGAATCCGATTGTGTGGAGGGCGCGCTTGTTG
>JAKQFZ010000494.1 GCA_029558215.1 Candidatus Omnitrophota bacterium | reverse complement strand
TATGAGGTTACGGTCACGGCTGCAAAACTGGTTGCGGATGGCGTCCCAGGAAATGGGCACGCCTTGGATCAGGATTTTGCATTGGTGATCTCCAATGCTGCCGAACAGTCCTCAGAAGGTTTGGTGCTGTTGGATCAGCCGGTCTACAGCTGTCAGGCTCAGATGAAAGTCATTGTTTCTGACAGCGATATCCGCAACGCGACGGGTATCTCCGTAACGCTGTCTTGTCCCCAACTCGGCGATCTGGAAACACTCGCTCTGCTTGAGCAAGAGGTGGGCAGTGGTATTCATGAAGGCATCATTTCTCTCCAACAGGGAGAGCCGGTTGTCGGGGACGGCTTTCTTCAGGTCGCAGATAGTGTCACCTGTACTGCAACATACCGCGACTTAGACGACGGCAATGGGGAGATTATGGATGTGACGGCACAGGCGCTGGTGGACTGTGTTGCCCCCAACATCTCCAATGTGTTGGTGCAGGAACTTTCCCTCGACAGCGTGCGCATTTCCTGGGAGACGGATGAACCTGCCCGAGCGCTGCTTCGGTACGGTCATTCCTGCAGCAGCGCTTCTGAGGAGAGCCGATCCCAGGCGTTAACGCAGAATCATTCGATGGATTTGATGAATCTAGATTCCTGTTCAATGTACTATTTCAAACTGGAATGCACCGACAGAGCAGGCAATATCGCGCTTGATAGCAATGGTGACAAATGTCACGCCTTTGTGACCAGGAAGAGGGTCGTGTCGCTGGAAGACAGCCTGGATCCCACTCCGGTGTCCGGATGGATGCACTATGCTACGATGGGCGCAGATACATGGACATTGAGTACTGAATGCCCGTTCCCACGAAGCCCGACAAACACGTGGCACGGTCAGAGCAGCGACGCCATCCAGGATGCTCACCTTGTCACACCTGCTCTGAACATTCCTCCGGGATGTGTTTTGAGTTTCTGGCATACCTATAAATTTGAATCCACCTTTGATGGTGGAGTGATCGAAATCTCGCTTGATGGCGGCATTACATGGACAGATCTCGGTGAGCATATCATCAGCCAGAATGGTTACAATGCCGTCATCAGCACGGATTACATGAGTCCCATCGCGGGCAGAACGGCATGGTCGGGTGGCACGCTCGGCCCCATGGTGGAAGTTCGAGTTGACTTGAGTCCGTTCGCGGGCTTGCTTCGTCTGGTTCGATTCCGACTGGCCAGTGACGCAGGCAACTATCGTGAAGGTTGGTTCATTGATGATCTCAAGGTCGAGTATGGCGAGCACTGTCTCTCGGGCAACGGCCGATTGGCTTGGGATGCGGACGGGTATTCCTGTCAGTCTGAAGCACGGTTGACTTTGTCCGACTTGGATCTGGCTGGTGCGGGAGTCTGGACGGTTTCGGTCTTCAGTACAACAGAACCTTCGGGAGAGGAGATTCAGATGACCGAGACCGACGATCTGGGCGTCTTTGCCGCAGCGGTTCCTCTAGTCGGTTCAAGCACACCAACGGAGCAGGATGGCCTGATTCAAGTCTCAGATTTTGACACGTTGACAGCATTCTATCTGGATGCGCGGTCTCTGGATGGAACCGCCAACGTTCCAAGGACAGCGACGGCATCTTTGGACTGCACGCCTCCAACCATCAGCGATCTCTCCTCCTATGCGGTGGATGAGTCGGCCGTTCAGATCTCCTGGAAGACGGACGAGCCGGCTACGTCCATCGTGCACTACGGATTGACTGAAGAGGCGTTCGATCTTCAGCGAGTCAGCCCGTACCTGAGGTCAAACCATAGCATTCTGATCTCGGGTCTCACCGAGTGCACCGACCTCTACTTCCGAGTCGCTTCTTCGGACAGCGTTGGGAACACAACCGTAGATGACAACGCCGGAGCGAACTACAGCATCTCCACGTGGGAGAAGGCGAATGTCTTTGAGGACATGCTCGTCTCAACGACTCCGAAAGCGGGTTGGCAACACGGAGCGACCGTCGGTACGGATGACTGGGGAATCATCTCCTTTGCGGGAGCGAATACAGGTTCCTATGCCTGGTTCAAAAACAATCCCACCACCACTTCGGACACCTGGCTGCAAGTGCCGGCGGTGAATCTGGAAGGAAAGTCGCAACTGTCCTTCTGGCACACGTTCGAGTTTGAGGAAGGTGGCTATGACGGCGGTGTACTTGAGATCTCAACTGACGGTGGGACGACTTGGCAGGACTTGGAAAGCCGTATCATCCAGAACGGTTACAACGGAGTCATCTCTGACTTTGGTGGGAATCCCCTTGGAGTGCGCCCTGCATGGGTGTCAGGGACGATTGGCAGCATGATGCAAGTGCTCGTTGACCTGACAGATTTTGCAGGCACCAACCGGCTGGTTCGCTTCCGTTTTGCATCGGACAGTTCATTCGGCGGAGAAGGATGGTACATTGATGACATCATTGTCAGTTCCTATCACCAGTGCGCTGAGGGAACTCCCACCAATACTCCGACAACTACACCAACTGACATGCCCATTACGGAGACGCCAACACTCACGCCGATTGATACGCCAACGGACACTCCTGTCTCGGAAACACCGACTGACACGCCAACGTGGGCTCTCAGTCTCTACGATCTGAACTCTGACGGTGCGGTGGATGCCGAAGACCTTCTGTTGGTGATCGATCTCTTTGGGACGATCAATATCCAGGCAGATTTCAACAACGACGGAATTGTTGATGAACGCGATCTGTTCCTGTTCTCAACACACTGGAAGGAAAATCCGTAGACCGCGCTTCGTTGCGTGGTTTCCTGATAGAGGAGCTCAAGCATAGGGACGCACTGGGCAACATGAGAGCGAGTATGATGAAGGCAAAGGATATTCCGCGTCGGCGATTTCTGAAATCTGCGGCCGTGGGTGCGATTGGCGCAGCCCTTGTTGCCTCCACAGGCTTCGGAAACGAAACCAAACGTCCGAACTTCGTGATCCTGATGACAGACGATCAACGCTGGGATGCGATGAGTTGTGCTGGAAACAAGATTCTTCGTACTCCAAACATGGATCGCCTTGCGAAGGAAGGCGTTCGATTTGAGAATGCGTTTGTGACCAACTCCCTCTGCACTCCGAGTCGTGCAACGGTATTGACGGGGCTCTATTCGCATACGCATGGAGTCATTGACAACAAGGGGCATCAGATTGAGGCCGACCAACCGATCTTCTCCGATCTCCTCCGTGAAGCGGGTTATGAGGTGGCCTTCTGTGGGAAATCCCACCTCAAAGGGGCTTTGCGGGATCGAAAGTGGGACTATTACTTTGGCTTTCAGGGACAAGGCGCATATCGCGATCCCAAGATCGCCGAAGGTGCGGACGGCAAGGACGAAGTTCACGAAGGGTATATGGATGACATCCTCACAGACAAAGCGATCGAATGGCTGACAGGCCGTACTGGGGAGAAACCCTTTTGTCTCTTTCTTTGGTTCAAGGCACCGCACCGTTCCTGGGTGCGAGCAGAACGACACAAGAGTCTCTTCGAGAATGTGGTCATTCCCAAACCGGATACTTTTGATGACGACAAGAAGGGCTTTCCTGGCAAGCCGTCCGCATTCGCGAATGCCGACAACAAGATTGGATCCTTCGAGGACGTGCAGACCCTTGATGGTTTCGTCAAAGACTACTACGCAACGCTTGTGGCGGTGGATGAGAATCTCGGCAGGGTCTTTGAAGTACTGCAGTCGAAAGGCATCATGGACGATACCGCGATTCTCTACACTTCGGACAATGGGTTCTTTGCGGGTGAGTGGCACGCCTTTGACAAGCGTTTCATGCATGAGCCCTCCATCCGAGTACCCCTGTTGATCCGCTATCCGCGCCAAGTGAAAGCGCGCCAGACGCGCAGACAGATGATTCTGAACACGGATATTGCCCCGACGGTGCTTGATCTGGCAGGTATTGCCGTCCCAAAATGGATGCACGGCATGAGCCTTGTTCCGGTGCTTCAGTCCAAGAGTGCCGACTGGCGAAAAGACTGGCTCTACGAGTACTACGAGTTTCCCGGACCGCATCAGGTTCGAAAGCATCGAGGCATTCGAACGGAACGTTACAAACTGATTCACTATTACGAGGCTCCCGAGGAGTTCGAACTGTACGATCTCAAGAAAGACCCAGGGGAGATCAACAATCTCTATGGAAAACCCGAATGCCATAAGTTGACCCAACAGCTGCTCAAGAGACTCAGTGAGTTGAGACAAGAAACCGGCGACACGCTGCAAGAGTGAGACAGATGACTCAAGACACTTCAAGCAACAGAAAACCCAAAATTCTCGTCGTGGATGATGAGCCTGCCTTCAAGGAACTTATCTGCATGTGGCTTCGAAAGCGTTACGACGTTATCGGCGCGGACAATGCAAAACAAGCCATGCAGGAGTTGCAGGCCAATGCATTCGATCTTGTTCTGAGCGACATCACCATGCCCGGCGTCAATGGCTACGAACTGGTGACAGAGATGAGGGGTCTCTTTCCGAAGATGAAGGTTGCCTTGATCACCGCCTGGTCAATCGAAGAGTGCCTCAAGGTCGCTCTCCAGCAGGGCATTGGGAACATCATCGCCAAGGGGCTTCCACTGGATTTTACCGAACTGGATCTGACGGTGGACAGATTGTTGTCAGAGGACATTTTCGGGCTCGAAAGATACTTGGAATACCAAACGCCTGTGCACAAAGCTCTTGTCCACAGCGCTGACGAGATCATCAAAGTGCGTGAAGAAGCATTCGAGAACCTTCGCATAGGTGATCTGCCAGAACAACGTCAGCTGGCACTTCGGCTCGTCGTTGACGAGGCGATCGCGAATGCTGCCTGTCACCCGAGGGGAGACGATCTGCCACGCGATGGTTTTGTCCTCCCGGAAGAGGAAGCAGTCGAGGTTCACTATGCGCGTGATCTTGAGACTATCGCCTTCAATGTGGTGGATCGGTTTGGCAATTTGAATACCCAGACGATTTTGGCGTATCTCGAGCGCTGTATTAACCCAACTGAGGACGCTCTGACGGCAGAGCGCGGGCGGGGGCTGTTTCTGATTCGAAGTCTTGTGGACAAGATGATCATCAACATCAAGAAGGGCGTACGCACAGAGGTCATCATGCTCGTCCATCCGAGACAACGACCCAGAGACCAGCGACCCCT
>JAKQFZ010000492.1 GCA_029558215.1 Candidatus Omnitrophota bacterium | reverse complement strand
GTTTAGGCTGAAGTATGAGGCGCTGCGCCGTGGGAGGACGCCAAACGAGGTGTTCGAGGAACTCCGTTCTTGGTCCGGGGGACAGGTCCGAGGTAGTGCTGAGCACGAACTGGCGGTCCTCTCTGTGCTGGCCTACTTCTTTGAACGATGCGACATCTTCGAGGAGCCCAAGTCATGACAGCGTTGCTTCTTCCATCTAAGCATCTGCCTCAAGAGCGTGCCCTGCTCACTGTGGGTGCGTGTGTCTTGAAGCAGTTGAACAGGCCGAAGACGGTGTCAGCTGTGTGGCAAGAACTGCGGCGCAATTCCGGGACTGAGCGTGAGCATGCCGCAGGCCTTGCTTTTGATTGGTTTGTCCTTGCTCTGGATTTGCTCTTTTGCATTGGAGCGATTGAGCTCAACGAGGGGCTATTGAGGCGTGTGGAGCCATGATACGTCGCATCTACAGTTCGCTGCCAACGTTCAAGAATCTTGCCTTTGGGCCTGGTCTGAATGTTGTGCTAGCGCAGAAGACCGCAGGCGCCACAAACAAGCAAACACGCAACAGAGCTGGCAAGAGCAGCTTGATTGAAGTGATCCATTTGCTCACCGGTGCTGATGTGGACAAGGGCACTCTTTTCCGAACGGAAGCTCTGGTTAATTGGAATTTCGGAATGGAATTCGAACTTGGTGGCTCTACCACGATCGTGGAACGGCGTGGGGCACCCAGAACGAAGCTGCGTGCTACAATTGATGGGACTTCTATCAAAGGGACCGAGATATCCAACTCTGAATGGATCAGTCTCCTGGGGGACCGAATGTTCGCTCTTGGCGAAGGCTCCCAAGCGCAAGAACGCTGTCCGTCCTTCCGTTCCCTATTCGCCTACTTCGTCCGTCGACAACTGAGCAATGCCTTCATCCAGCCTGACAAACAGGCATCGATGCAGCAAACCGGCGATTCGCAGTTGGCCCTGCTTTACTTGATGGACCTCGACTGGCAATTGGCCAGAGATTGGCAAGCGGTCCGAGACAGAGAGAAGACTCTTGAAGAACTCAAGAAGGCGGCGGGAGGGGGTGCACTGGGGAGCATCATTGGCAAAGCAGCTGAACTTCGTACAGAAATGACTGTCGCAGAAGCTCGCTTCAAGGCTCTTCGAAACAGGGTCGAGCAATTTCGGGTGCATGAGCAGTACGCAGAAATAGAGAAAGAGGCATCGCAACTTACACGAGCGATTGGAGAGCTTGCGAATAGCAATACACTTGACCGGTCTGTGATCCGTGATCTCGAACTGGCAGTCGGTTCGGAGGAGGGCCCATCCCTGGTTGATGTTGAGATGATGTACCAGCAAGCCGGGGTTGTGCTTCCCGGGCTGGTTCAGAAACGCTACCAAGACGTGCGGAGTTTCCACGAGTCGGTCATTCGCAACAGAAGAGAGTACCTTGCTGGTGAAATGGAGGCTGCCAAGAGCCGAATTGATGGCCGCACCCAGAGGATGGAGCACTTGGAGCGTAGGCGAACCGAACTGATGGGGATCCTAAATAGCCATGGAGCCCTGGACCTGTTTGCCAAGCTTCAAGGTGAAGTCGGCAGGATGGAGGCCGATGTGGAGGGGCTCCGTCAGCGTTTCGGTGCGGCCGAGAAGTTGGAGGGCAGCAAGAACGAACTCGACATCGAGCGAAACCGGTTGGTGGTCCGTCTCCGCAGGAATTTCGCTGAGCAGGAGGAGCGACTTGCCGAGGCAATTCTAGCATTTG
>JAKQFZ010000486.1 GCA_029558215.1 Candidatus Omnitrophota bacterium | reverse complement strand
GACAGACTCGTCCTTGATGTTCGTCGCTGGCATGACGCGCATCTTCGGGAACTTGTCGACGAACTTCTTCACCTGCGGATGAAGCTGATCTTGTCCGGAAATGTCCGGATTCTCTTGGCTGGCCCTGAAATTTGCGGGGTTTTCTGCAAATCGCTTTGTCCGGATTGTGTCCGGACTTGTCCGCAAAGGAACTCGGAAGACATCCAGGTCGTCATCGTTATGTCGAGGCTGAGGCGGCAGGGCTTTGGTCTCCTGCCGCCTTGGCTTTGCCACTGCCTCTCCAGGAACAAAAGACAGATCGACCTGCTCCGGCTGTCTCTGCTCCTGGCGTTTCCGTGGTGACGGACTTTCCTTCTCTATTGGCCCAAGAATGATATCTGACGGATCGATACCGCTCTTGGTAATCGGCTGCTGCGTTACAATCGCCTTCTTGAAGTCTTCGCCTGCTGGCATCCCAGGCATGACATCGATCGGCCTCATCTCCCAGTTGTATCTAGGAGCCTGCTGCACCTGAGATTGCTTTGGCTCGTCTGGGTCCTGCTGCGACACAGAGCTTGATATCATGTCGATCATCGAACCAAACATGTTCGATGTCATGTAAGCATTGCGAGACAAGTACTCAAGATGCTGAGCCATAGCAGTCTTCTGGCTCAGCTTCTCCTGAGGTGGGGTGCGCTCGATCTTGTCTTCCTCTTCGTACATCTTAGCTCGCTAAGTGCGTCGTTCCTGTGATCTCTGGCACGCCGTTCTCATAGTCTCGCAGCGCCTGGAAGTCCAAGACGTGCGGCATTTCAGTCTTGCCTCTCGCGTTCGGATCTTCGCCCATATTGTCAAGCGTCCCGAACTCAAACTCCGTGTAAGCATCTCCACGAACAAGCCGCAAGATTCCACTAACCGGCGCGTCAAGCGTTTCGTGCAAGTCGTCGTATGTGTCAGTGACAAATGGGTTGTTCGTTTGCAGCCTGACCTTGCGCATTCCTGGCCGAATGCAAGTCGGCGTCAGTGAATTACGCCACCGAACCTGAAGGTTGTTGTCGATCGTCAAGATGAAGCGATCGAAAGGACGCGACTCGGAATCGACTGTTAGCGTCGAAAGCCCAATGACATCTGGAAGCGAGTTGACCGTCACGTCAGGCTCTGGCTCTGGGTCTGGCCATGCTGTAGCGTTGCTCATTGTCTTGCCAATAAGCTGGACAACAACGTCTACGATTTCTGGCTCTTCCTCTCCAGGAGAACTCTCCCCTCGAATCTCGCATTGGTTTACATAGCACTCCGAGTATCGGAACACTTTTGCCGCGCGGTGAATCAGCACGTCGAACGAAGGCAGAGAAGTTCCTGGCTCGTAGATCGGATCGCCATCCGGATTATTTCCGTTAGTGATGGTCCCAATGATGCGAGGAATCCACTTGCTCAAAAGCAGCGGGCTTGCCTGAAACGCAATCACCCCA
>JAKQFZ010000480.1 GCA_029558215.1 Candidatus Omnitrophota bacterium | reverse complement strand
GAACACCCGTGTAAGTGAGATGTCACTCTGAGCGGAGTCTGCGCAGCGAAGAGTCTCTCTGTGCCTTTGCAGAAGGGCTTCGGACTGTAAGAGAGATTCCTCACTCCTTCGTCAAGCCTCAGTCGCTCGGAATGACAGTCTCTGCCCTTGTGTAACTGAGCCAGTACGCCCTGATGTGTCTCCCACTTGACTCTCGAATCAGGGTTGGGTACACTCCCCCTTGTACCACGTTTGCGGAAAGCGCCATGGAACTGCCGACGAGATCGCCTGGAGTGTTTCCGGGTGTTTTTTTGAGCGGTCGTCCAAGGCAGATGTTGTGATGTCTCAGTTGAGAAAAGATCCTGTCACGGGTCGCTGGGTTGCCTTCCATCCGGAAAGGGTGCGCAAGGCCGTGGAGATTGTTACCCTGCGTTCGCCGAGGCAGCGTGGGCATTCCTGCTACTATTGCCAGGGAAGAGAAGCCGAGACCCCGCCCGAGATATTCGCCCTTCGTCAAGAGGGAACCGCCCCGAACACACCGGGATGGTCTACCCGTGTGGTTCCACATCCTGTTCCATCGCTCAGGGTTGAGCGGCAGCTGGTGCGCGAGGGACTGGGGATGTTCGACCGCATGAGTGGTGTGGGTGCCCATGAGGTAATCGTGGAGTCACCCAACCATGAGGCGGATCTGAGCGGTCTGGAGAACAGGGCACTGGAGAAGGTCTTTTTGACCTACCGGGATCGTGTTGCCGATCTCAAGAGAGATCAACGTCTTCGATACATCTCCGTTTTTAAGGAGCACGGCATCGGAAGACGGTTTATGACAGGCCACTCCATTTCGGAGATCCTGGGTCTGCCAGTCACACCACTTGGGATAAAGACCGAGCTCAACCAATGCCGGCAGTATTTCGGCTATAAACAACGATGCATTTTTTGTGACATTATTCGGGACGAGCAGCGCATGAACGAGCGCGTGGTCTTTGAAAACGAGGGATTCATCGTTTTTGAGCCGTTTGCAGCGCGCTATCCGTTCGAAACTTGGGTCTTGCCCAAGCAGCACCAGTCTGATATCGTCCTTCTGGATTCTGGAGAGGGTGTTCAACAGTTGGCAGAGGCGATGAGAACGGCTTTGTTGCTCATCCGTGAGGCGTTGTTGGATCCCCCCTATGGTTTCGTTCTGCACACGATGCCAAACACAGTTCCGAGACCTGATTACTGGGAATCAATAGATCAGGATTATCACTGGCACTTTGAGATTGTTCCTCGCGTCCGGGAGTCGTCCGGGTTGGACTGCGCCTCGGGTTCGTTTGTGAACCCGGTGCTGCCTGAAGAGGCGGCGGATTTCCTGCGGGAAACACGTCAACGAAGCGCCACTTGCTAAAAGGAAAGCGATATGAAGGTTCTTGTACTCAACTGTGGCAGTTCCTCGGTGAAGTTTCAACTGATTGAGACCGACCCGGAACTGATGGAAAAAGGCGAAGAGAAAGTTCTTGCCAAGGGTCTTGTGGAACGCATCGGGGAACCGATGGGCAACCTCAAGTACAGCGCCACGTGCCGGGAGCCACTGTCCATCCAGGCACCGGTTCCCAGGCACCAGGAAGCGATTGAGAAAATCCTCAGTCTGCTGACGGATGCGGAACACGGTGTGGTCAAGTCCGTGGATGAGATCGAAGTCGTCGGTCATCGAATGGTGCATGGCGGCGAAGAGTTCAAGGCATCCGTCATCATTGACGAAGAGGTGCTTGCCCAAATCGAAAAGTGTTCCCGACTGGCACCCCTGCACAATCCGCACAATATCCGCGGGTATCTGGCAAGCCGCGAGACGATCTCCGCGGTTCCTCACGTGGCAGTGTTCGACACGGCTTTTCATCAATCCATGCCGAAATACGCCTACCTCTACGCCCTGCCCTATGAGATGTACACGGAACATGGCATTCGCCGCTACAGCTTTCATGGAACCTCACACCGATATGTTTCCAACCAGGCGGCGCGAATGTTGGGCAAGAAGCGATGGGATTTCAAAATCATCACCTGTCATCTGGGTAATGGATGCAGTATGGCAGCCATCAGCAACGGCAAGTCCGTTGACACCTCAATGGGACTGACCCCCTTGGAAGGCTTGGTGATGGGAACACGTTGCGGGGACATTGATCCTGCCGTCGTGCTCTACATGATTGACCTTGAAGGCTATAACCCCGAAAAGGTTGGCGGCCTCATGAACAAGAAGAGCGGTCTTTTGGGTGTCTCGGGTGTCAGCAATGACATGCGCGAACTGCTTCAGGCATGCGAGCAGGGTAACGAACGTGCTCAGACTGCCGTGGACATTTTCTGCTACCGAATCAAGAAATACATCGGAGCCTATGCCGCGGCGATGGGTGGGGTGGATCTTGTCATCTTCACAGGGGGCATAGGCGAAAACGCTCCGATTGTCCGGAAAAAGTGCTGTGAGGATTTGGCGTTTATGAATATCGAAATAGACGACCAGGCCAACAACAACGTCAAGGGACGTGATGCGATCATCTCCAACGCCGACAGACATGTCAAAGTCTTTGTCGTTCACACCAATGAAGAGGTCGTCATCGCGCGGGATTCGGTTCAGTGTGTCCTTCAAGGCGCACCCGAATAGCGCCACAGACCAATCGCGGGTAACAACAGAAACCCTGGAAATCCTTGGAGATTTCCAGGGTTTGTCGTTCATCGGGAGTCCGGTAGGATGGATCACGAGCCATCCTACCGGAACTACCGGACTGCCGAGCAGGCGCCCGGCGTTCCCAGGACGATACGCCCCGCGCAAGCAAGCTTGCGCACTCCAAAATCCGTTTCCCGGAGTGCGGTAGCTTGCTACCGCTTTTCTCCTTTATGGGCGGGATTGGTGATCCATCCTACCGAAACTTGTTCCAAACCAACACAGACTCGCATCCGCCAATCCTCCTCTATCCCACCGATCCCCAAATTCTGATAACATGTCATCACAGTGGATTTCTCCTAAGAAAACTCTGTTGGGATCGTTTCATCAGAGGAATGGCAATGAGACTCTTCACAAAGCGCGTCGAAGCGGAGTCTGAGCACGCCGAATGGGTGCGAGGACTACTGGACAAGTGTGAGGGACGGTTGATCCGTTACGCTCTCCGGTTTACCGGTAACCTGGAAGCGGCACGAGACGTCGTGCAGGAGACCTTCCTGAGACTGTGTTCCACAGAGCGCCAGAAGATTGAAGGCCGAGAGGTCGCCTGGCTCTTTGCCGTGTGCCGAAGCCGCGCCGTGGATCTATTGCGAAAGGAGAATCGGATGAGTCCTCTTGATGAAATACAGTTGGCGTCTTGTGAGAGTACCGAGCCGACGGCATCGGAATCTCTTATCGAAAGAGAGCGCACTGCCGTCGTGCTCAAGGCGCTTGCCGCTCTTCCCCCCAGAGAGCAGGAGTTGGTCAGACTGAAGTTTCAGGAAGGTCTGAGTTACAAGGAGATCAGCGCCGTGACCCAGCTTTCCGTCAGCAATGTCGGACTTCTGATCCACCAGGGAGTGAGATCCCTTCGGGAGCAGCTGAAGGCTTACGTTCAGTAAAGGAGAAATGAACCATGATTGACATAAATGATCCCAGAATCACCGCCTACGCCCTCGGCGAAATGGATGAAGCCGAAAAGGGTGAATTCGAGAAGCAGTTGAAGGACTCCCCGCAGGCGCGGACTTTGATCGCCGAGATTCAGTCTCTCGGATCGGTGCTGCGCGATGAGTTTGCCCGGGAGAAGACTGCTGGACTCACGACAACGCAACGCGAAGCGATTACCGCGAAAGCTTCAGAGAAGACACGTATTGTGAGCCTTTCGACAAGGCGGAGGAATTTTGTCTTCCGAGCCATGCAGGTCGCCGCACTTCTGCTTGTCGGTTTCATTGGCGGGTATGCTTACTTCTTGCCGAGTCGGACTATGAAGGATGTGGCATTGGTGTCATCCGAGGTGAAGAAGCAGGTTCCTCTGGCGCTCACTGTTCGTCCTGACGGAACCGCACAGGCAGTTCTCTCCAAGGAAGAAACCGGGCTTTCGATTTCGAAAAACCACGGTCTTCTTGATGCGGATGGAGACAGTTCTGCTGGCAACTACGTCCTCGATGGCAGAGCAAAGGTCGCAGAGTCCAAGATTGACCTCTTTTACGACCTAACCGAGGGAAACACATCGCAGGGAGAGATCTTTCGTACCAATGCCCCCGCTACCAAGAGTATGCTGTACACTCGAGGGGGGGAGAGAGATCTAATGCATGCCAAGGGTGCAGCGCCATCCAGACAGGTGAACTACGGCTACTTTGCCGGTACTGCCGATGTCGGGAACTTTCCTGTGGAGCGGTACGCGGGCAACGAGAATTTCGCTCAATCGGATCTGTCGGCAAGAGGAAAAACGGAAGCTTATGACCGAATCGTGGACAACCCATTTCTCACGGTGAGAGACAATCCGCTCTCAACCTTTTCGATAGACGTGGACACCGCATCCTACTCGAACATCCGACGAATGCTTCAGGCAGGGCAGTTGCCCCCCAAGGATGCCGTGCGGATCGAGGAGATGATCAACTACTTCTCGTATGACTACCCGCAGCCCTACGGGGACGATCCTTTCTCCGTGAACCTTGTGGCAACCTATGCGCCTTGGGCTCCGGAACATCTGCTCGTTCGGGTTGGACTGAAGGGGCGCGAAATCGAGAACAAGCATCGTCCACACAGCAATCTCGTGTTCCTGATCGATGTGTCAGGTTCGATGAACAGTCCGAACAAACTGCCTCTGGTCAAAGACTCACTGCGGCTGCTAGTCAGGCAACTCGGAGGCACGGATCGCGTCGCCATGGTGGTCTACGCATCTACCACGGGACTGGTTCTTCCATCCACGACAGGAGCCGATCAACGTGCCATTCTCGACGCCATCGAGCGCTTGGAAGCGGGGGGTTCCACCGACGGTGGGTCAGGGATCCAACTGGCCTATGACACCGCCACTCAGAACTTCATCCAGGGTGGCATCAACCGTGTGATTCTCTGCACCGATGGGGATTTCAATGTTGGCATCACCAATGAAGGCGACCTGACACGGCTGATCGAGGACAGAGCCAAGAGTGGTGTCTTCCTGACCGTTCTCGGTTTCGGCATGGGTAACTACAAGGACTCGACGCTGGAGAAACTGGCGGACAAAGGAAACGGAAACTACGCCTACATTGACACACAGAATGAAGCCAGAAAAGTGTTGGTGGAACAGATGTCGGGAACTCTGGTGACCATTGCCAAGGACGTGAAGATTCAGGTTGAGTTCAACCCTGTTGAAGTTGCGGGCTACCGCCTCATTGGCTACGAGAACCGGATTCTTGCCAAGGAAGACTTCAACGATGACACCAAGGATGCCGGAGAGATTGGAGCGGGTCATACTGTCACAGCACTCTATGAGGTCATTCCTGCCGGTCATGACGTTCCTTCCACCAAGGTTGAGGATTTGAAATACCAAACTGCTGCGTCTTTCACGAAGTACTCCGAAACCGGTGAGATGCTGACGGTAAAACTTCGCTACAAAAAACCAGACGGTGACACGAGCAAACTGCTCGAGTACCCACTCCCGGCGGAAGGGGATTCCTTTGAACAGGCTTCGGAAGACTTTCGGTTCGCTGCTGCGGTTGCCTCGTTCGGCATGGTTCTCAGAGACTCTCAATACAAGGGCGCATCCACGCTCGATGACGTTCTCGCGATTGCCCAGGGAAGTGTGGGGAAAGATACTTGGGGATATCGTTCAGAATTCGTGAGTCTGGTCGAGCAGGCAAAGCAGCTTTCCACTCCTGCTGAAGTGACTGCCGAAGTGGAGTCTGCCACCGAATAGTGAGAATGAGTGCATTGAGGAGCAGGCCGCATTCTCGACAGACGGTCGGGAACGCGGCCTCTCTCTTTGAACTCTGTCTACTGACCCAAGGCTCTTCCAGCAACAATCGCCTCGGCGATCTTTTGACGATGGCTGTAGACTTCCGTGGGATCATATGTGAACTCGGTCAGCGACTTGACGAGTGACACAGGAACGGCGAGTGCCTCATCGGCCTGCTTGATGAAAGCCTTCACCGCATCGGACTGTTCCGATCTCAGAGCTTTGTCACGAAGTGCAACCAATGTCTTGAAGTAATCATAGTCTTCAAAACCATCCCGAATGTTCTCCAGCCGAATGGTCGAGAGCGGGCCATCGGGACCGGGACACATCAGGCTGCCGTCTCCATTCGCCCAAAGGGTTCCAGGCCGATACTCCAGACAGGCGCCATCCCAGGTGGTGTAGGGGCCTGACTGGATGCATTCCTTGTTGTTGCCCCACAGGTTGATCAGGTAGTAAAGGAAGCCACCCGTTTCGGACATGTAACTCATGGAGCCCGTGAGCAGCCTTGACTCGATGGCTGGATATTCGATAAACCAGTTGGCATAGGGATGAAATGGATTGACACAGATGTACCACCACATCTCTTTCCCTTCGGCTCGCAGTTGTCTGGCTTCTTCAAGGTCGTAAGTCCACGTCAGTGGCACCCAGATGTCCACGTAGTCACGCAAGCCGGACTGCTTGCCAAAGGTCTTGTCATCGGCAGTAGTCATGGTTTCCAGCCCTGGATGGCGTTTATGGATTTCTCCAAAAGTCTGTTTGATCTCAGGAAACTTCTCTTTCTTCACTTCATCGAAACCATAGACATAGGCATAGTCATAAAGCCCCGCCTCTTTGAGTTGAGGGACAAACTCATCAATCGTCTTGACCCGCTCGGGACCATTGGTGAAGCAGATGTTGAAAGCGTTCATGCCTCTCTTGGCTCCGTATTTGAGCACCTCGATGTCCTCTGGATCCTTGCGATACAGATGGTCAATATTCAGTCGGTAATCCAAGAGAAAGTCATGGTACTTGCGGACAATTTCCTGATCCTTCTTCTCGCGATAGAATTTGCGCATGGCGTGAACATCGAAAGTGAACGCATTTCGGAGCGATGTCAGCAAGGGGAGCTCAAAATCCCAGACATGGGCTTTAAGGTTCAGTGCCAGCGGTGGACACTCGTCAGCGGAAACCGTGATCTGTCCAAGGTAATCACCTGCTGCTGTGTCTGACTGTGTGGAGACCGTGATCCAGAAAGCGACTTGATCTTCAACATTGACGTCGCAGGACTGCTGGAAATCCAACAAGGGATCTGGCCACCAGTCGTGGACTTCCTTCTCATAGGGTGTCCGATGCTCGACACGGATATGTCCAACCAATGAAACCTTGGCCTGTACGGTCGCGCGAGGCTCTAACTGTCCGGCCTTGACAAGGTCGGTCGCTTTGACCGTCACGTTTTTCAGTGACTTGTCAAACGGGATGATGACTATCTGGAAGCCTTCGCGCTCATAGCGTGCAAGCGAGAGATCATAGTGGTTGGCAAACCAACCATCGAACGGCACATCCTTGATAAGAACCTTCTTCATGGAGGATTCGATCCCAAGCCCAAAGCGCGCATCGGGATAGAGCACCAGTGTCTCCGCCAATGCTCGCGCGCTGTTGAGGCGCATTCGCAGTACCTGCAGTTCCGTTGCCTTCTTCTCCCACAGATCGGGGTCAATTCCGTCAGGGTCTTTCAGCATCCTCTCGACCTGCTCCAGGATGGGTTCAGCAGAATTCACAAC
>JAKQFZ010000467.1 GCA_029558215.1 Candidatus Omnitrophota bacterium | reverse complement strand
GAGGCACGCGATTGGGTTGACACTATGGAATGCCACCGCAGGATACAACCCCTGGGTTATCTTGTTTGGGCTGCCTGTGGAAAAACTCGGGATTCAGTCCCCCGAAAATCCTCTCGGAAGCGTCAAGGAGTGCGCACTATACCGAGTCAGAACTGCTGGAACTGGACTTCGAAGGGTCTCGACCACGTCTTGCCGAGCTGTCTGCGCAGTGGAAGGAAGCCCTCTCACAAGCGAAGGATGTCGTTGCTCTCCTGCCCTTGGAAGAGGTCGGGAAATGTGCCTTGGATCGTAGGGCACGGCTTTTTCGGGGAGACGCTGCTGCACTCGAACAAGCTCTGGCTCAAGGTCAGATCCAGTTCCATGCGGGCAGTATCCGTGGGGCGATGCCCTCATTTCTGAATCTGGAACATCGCAGTTCGTAGGGCGCAATCTCGCTTGCGCGAGGGGTTCGTAGTGTGCCCGTAAGGGCATATTCCGGATCACGCCTTACGGCATAACTACGAACGACTGAAGCATGAAGCCAGAACGCGGTAGCAAGTTACCGCACTCCGCGAGAGCCTGATTTAGGAGTGCGCAAGCTTGCTTGCGCGATTGTGGTGCAGGCATCTTGCCTGCTTCTTGTGTCTGCAGGCTGGAAGCCCGCACCACAATGCCACAGAACGGGTAGGGTGGAACAAACGAAGTCGCGCCAGCGACTGAGGGCGTTCCACCATTCTTCTCTTATTGCGTTTGAGGAAAGACGGTGGAACGCGCTCGTTCCAGAGGTGCTCACGCTTGACACCGCTCCGAACATAGTCGTAATATTCAAAGTGACGAAAGGATTTGACATGTCGCCTGACGACAGACACGTTCTCGAAGAGTTTGCGCGGAACCTTCGCCTTCGCTACCCGGAAGCCTTGGTCTGGGCGTTCGGTTCCAGAGCACGGGGAGACAATCGTCCAGAATCTGACTTTGACGTTTGTGTGGTGCTGTCAAACGCGTCGCCAGAAAATCGTTCTGCAGTACGTTCGCTTGCTTGGGAAACAGCCTTCGAGCATTGTCTCCTTCTTAATGTCGTGGTTTTTGCGGCGTCGGATTTTGAAAGAGGTCCTGTATCCGAGAGTTCCTTGGTCAAGAGTGTTCTTGCGGAGGGTGTAGCGGCGTGACTCAGGAAAACATCTCTGCTCTGGTCAACTTCCGCATCGAGCAGGCTGAGAGTTCTGTTCGAGCTGCGACTCTGCTCGAGAACGAGGGTGCGATGCGCGAAGTCATACACCTCTCCTACTACGCGATGTTCTATGCTGTGCTTGCACTTCTCGCGGTTGAGCAAAGAGAGTCTTCCAAGCATCAGGGAGTCATTTCCCTTTTTGATCGGGATTACGTTCGAAAGGGCTTCTTTCCCAAGGATTTCTCCAAATGGCTTCATGGTGCCTTCAATTTGCGTCAGGAAGCGGACTACGCTCCATTGCGATGTCCGTCCAAGGAAGAGGCGCATGAAGTGCTGGACAATGCCATCCGATTCCTGCGCGGCGTAAAAGAGCGTCTGGAAAAGCAACTCACGAACTCCTCTGCCCAGTGAGCAGCCAGATTTCCTCCAATAACCGGGAATATGGGGCATCTCCCTGGCAACGCGGGTTTCCGTACCCGCATCTTTTAGTTGTGTGGGGGCGCTGCTTGCTGCGCCCTTTCGCATGCTTCGGCAGTAAGCCGGCAGACCGGATTTCAGGAGTGCCCAAGATTGCTTGCGCGATTGTGGTGCAGGCATCTTGCCTGCTTCTTGTGTCTGCAGGCTGGAAGCCCGCACCACAATGCCACAGAACGGGTAGGGTGGAACAAA
>JAKQFZ010000453.1 GCA_029558215.1 Candidatus Omnitrophota bacterium | reverse complement strand
AAAAACAACTCGGCATCCACAGCAAGTTTGTCTTCAAATATGACTCTGAATCTGGCCCCAGACATGTTCTGCGGACGCACAGATGCAACCTTCCCCAGGTCCACACTCCCAGCCTTCTTGTCTCTGCCTTTCCAAGGCGAGGGCATCCCCTCAACCTCTTCACCGGCCAACCAGCGTTCCCAATCTTCCCTTGATGGACTCATCCTTGTCTCTTCAATATCTTCTGCGGATGCCATCCTGGGAACAAGTTTGGGCATCTGATCATGTCGCCCCAGGCATCCCATTTGGGTTGTTTCACTTGAGCAAACAGCTCAACCCTCGGGAGGTGGCCCATCAAACGCACGATGCGCTTGTGGACTTCCAACGGTTTTCGGGAGTGCTCTGTGACTGGCTCAATGACCACAGAGTGCACGCCCATGTCCACCCTCTTGGGATTCCCTCGGATTGCAAGCAAACACGGTTCTGTGTTGGCCCTGCTCCAGTTGCCCATCCCCCAATGCATCTTCCCGTTCTTGGTAGTCTTGACCCACAGAAAACCCAAGGTTTTGTATCTAAATCCCCAAGCCTCAATCACCTCAAATGCATCATACAACTTTGGCCATGTCGCCCACAAGAACAAGACGCATTTGTCAGCTGCAATTCTTTCGACTGGCATGGCCAACAGATCGTCCTGCTTCAGGATGTTGTACTTGTAGACTGCCCCGCGTTCCCCGGAACAGCTGTCACGATACTGCCAGGGTGGATCTGCCAAGATGATGTTGTACAGCTTCCTCCTGCTCATCGCTCCTCCAACACCAACTTCTGGTTGCGCAGGCACACATCCACAATCCTGTTGACACCTTCCTTCAAACCGATTGTCTCTGTATTGATCATCATCTTTGGGAGTTTCAGATGTCGGAACACCTCCTGAAACATCCTGTCCAACTTCTCACGCTGGACCTTGGTGGGCTTCCATCCGTCGCCACGCCCCTTGGCAACAGCGTGGTCACAGACCAACCACACATACAGGACATTGGCCCCGCCTGCTCGGATGATTTCTTGCCACACTTCTGCCATT
>JAKQFZ010000449.1 GCA_029558215.1 Candidatus Omnitrophota bacterium | reverse complement strand
GATCTGTCCCTGGCAGAGAACCCAAATAACGCTGACGCCCATAGCAATCTTGCGTACGTCCTCACCGCCAAAGAAGATTTTCAGCGATCGCTGGAGCATTCCAGAAAGGCCTTGACTCTGCGGCCTGATTTCGCAGAGGCGCACAGCAACCTTGGTTCGACGTTGCTTGCGATGGGAAGACCTTCAGAAGCCATCCCTCACTACCGAAAATCTGTGGAGTTGTCACCCAACAATGCAGGTTTCCATCGAAACCTCGGATGTGCGCTTGCCGCTCAGGGTCGTGTGGATGAGGCTCTTGAGGCTCTCGCTCAGGCGAGAAGACTGGGGGTCTCGGATGCTGGTCTTTATAGTATCACAGCGCAACTCTTGCTACAGAAGGGACTCGTTGCTGATGCACTCAGACACTATCGAACTGCATTGGAACGGGCTCCTGATCTGTGGACTGTCGCCAATGATTGCGCATGGATTCTTGCCACCCACCCTGACGCCAAGGTGCGTGATGGGGCTGAAGCGGCACGACTTGCCCAGCAGGCTCTTGATGTCCGTGGAGAGCGCGATCCCAGGATTCTCGACACCCTTGCTGCTGCCTACGCTGAGATGGGAGAGTTTGAACTGGCGACTGAGATAGTGCATGAAGCACTTGGATTGTTGCTCGAAGACAACAACCAAAGACTTGCCGAAGGCATTCAACAAAGACTTCAAGTCTACCAACAGCGGGCAGCCTATCGGGATGATCTTCAACTCCGCTCTCATTGATGGAGGAGGGCAAGGCCATCCTCAGGAACTTGGGGGAACTGGTCTGCTTCAGCAGGTGGTTCTACCCAGGCGTTATGGAGAACGCCGGAGCATGCTCTCCCGTGAGCCAGTAGTAGAGAAAACCAAAAGCCAAGGGGATGAATCCAGCGAGCATGTCTCCCGCAATCACCCCAAATACAAGAACGGTCATGCGATTGTACATTTTCGTTCCGCCGTATCTTGTGACCAGCACTTTCAGAAGGCATCCCAGCAGGAATGACCAGGCAAAGCAGTTGGCAGAGTACCCATGCCAGACCAGAAACAACACCGGATGCAATGGCCACTTTGGAAAGCGCAGTCGGCAGAGCGAGAAGGTGAT
>JAKQFZ010000438.1 GCA_029558215.1 Candidatus Omnitrophota bacterium | reverse complement strand
CTTACTGTCGGGGGATTATGCCACAGATTGCCCATGGCACGTCAAGCAGAGCAATCTCTGCACCAAAGCGAATGCACTGGTTGGCAGACTGCCAAACCTCGCACAGAAGACAAGTCTCAAAACACCTGATGCTGTTCGGATGATCTGTCCTTCACCAAGAAGTCATCGCAATTCCGTATCGCATCACCTATGCTCAGCACTAATATACAAACCAGCCATTTGGTATTTCGCTGACTCTCTCCCAACGCTGCACTCTGCCGCTCTTGCACGCGATCCAGAGCACTGAGCCGTTGGGAGTAAAGGCGGTGCCACGAGGCTGAGTCATGGTCGGCGTTCCACCGGAAAGTTTTCCCAGGTAGTTGTGGTCGGCATCAAATCCGAGAATCCAACCTTCGGGATCATAACCTACCAGCACGGTGCCGTCGTCCATGACATCCACCCCGCCACTTGGAGAACTGACGTTCGTCAGCAAGTCTGCTGATTGAGAGTAGGTCGCTTGAGACGGTGTCGCACTGCCTTCCCAGACATGCACCGCAAAATCTGTCTCTGAGATGATGTAGACGCGGGTGGAGTCAGGACGGACGCTGATGCCACGGGAAATGTTTGACGACACATAAGTCCCAAACGGGCTTCCAGCGACCTCTGTCATATTTGACGTGTACACATGCCAGTCGCCACCCACTTTGTTGACAGTATATATCAGGCCGTTGGCATCGCAGTCCACATCTCCGATCTTGTAGTTGATATCCCACCCATTCAGAACTTGCCCATCTGATGCGCGATATCGAAACAGCCCCAGATATTGAGGGCTGCCAAAATAGTCACAGATGCTGATGAGAACATCACCAGAAGGAGTGACCGCCACTCCTGAGGGCGCTTCCATGGGTACCACGACACCTGACTGATTGAGACCCTGTGTGATGGGGGAAAAGCCCATTTCTACACCGGACGAGCTGAAAACACGCACTTGCTTTGCATTGTAGTCACAGACCCAGAGTTTTCCCTCGGCGTCCACGTCGGCATAGGACGGCGCTGTCCACCCACTACCCACATTCGAAACAAACTGGTAGGGAAGTGTTTTCTCAGGCAGCGGCGTTGGTGTTATCTCCGCATAACGAATCTTTGTCTTGAATTCTGCAATCGTTGTATTCACCAAAACGGAGTATCTCGGCAGCGCCATTGGGTCATCTGTTCTGACAACATGGCGTTGCACGACGGTTGTTGCCGTCTTGAAGCCGAGGGTTCTCAGGATTTGCATGACAGAAGAATTGTAAGACCCTCCGGGATACGCATGGTGAAAAGACTCTTTCCCCATGTGAATCCTCAGTGAAGCACTGCAGCCCTGCAGCTGGGCAATGGCGGCCTCCTGAGTGAGAGAAGTCAAAGAAGGATGGTTGATCGTGTGATTCTGTACATCCTCAATACCCGCTGCATCCATCTCGCGCAGTTGGTGCCAGTCGGCGTGATTTGCCGTGCCAATCCAGTCGGACGTGATGTACGAAACAGCAGAAAGCCCTCGTTCCTGAAGGATCGGATATGCCCAGGTGTGATGACCTTCGTAGGGGCCATCGAATGTGATGCAGATCGGATTCTCGGGCAGTTCTGCCGTACCGGCAATCCAGTCTGCGATCAGATCGAGGGAAACGCATGTGTAGTTGCCCTGCACCACCAAATCCATCTGTGCCCGAAAGTTGTCGAGCGATACACCATAGGGATAGAACGCTTCAGGGATGACATCGTGATAGAGCAAGATAGGAACACTGGTCGCACCAGCCGCGATCGCCAGATTCTTTGATGGCACTTCCGTCGCAAAAGGTTCCAGGCCAGGATGCTCCAACGGCACCGCGCTTGGGATGTCGCTTCGACTCATCCTGATCGAACTGTCTGCAGGAATGAACTCCAACACCTTGCCCGCACTCGGATCTGCTTTGGGAACACCCCAAGCACTCGGGGCATTTGGAAGCAGTGCGATCGTTCCATCCAGACAAGCCGCGGCGATATCGGCAATCGCATCTCCATCAACGTCTGCGACCAACTCGATGGCACGAACGACGTCCGGTCCTTGCCAGCGCCAGAGTTCTGCACCATCACTTCCCGAAAAACAGGCTACCTCTCCGTTTTCACCACACACAACGGCATCAGGTTTCCCGTCACCGTTGCAGTCTGTGGGACGTGCCAACATTCGGCACACATCACCAATCGAGGCAGTCCAGACCGGAGTCACGGTTCCCGAACCGGCTCCTGAAATGCAGGCAATAACGCCCCCCGCAGTGCAGGCAAAGCCATCCTTGACCCCATCGCCTGTAACATCATCTACGACCACGACATCCCGAATCGGTCGCCCAAGCGGACATGTCCACAAGACAGATCCGTTTGTTCCCGAACAGAGCTTCAGGGACATCGAGTTGCCACCCGCGAGAAAGTCGGGCGTTCCGTCCCCGTTGATGTCTCCGGCACAGGTCATGCCCTCAGTGAATCCACCGTCAATGGAGACTCTCCAAAGATCTGTACCGTTGGTTCCGTTGAGCGCCCAAAGCCTTCCGTCCCATGTCCAGGCAACGGGATCGAAGACCGTGTCTCCATTGAGATCCTGGCTTGCTGCCACAACGTGAACATAAGCGTAGCCACTCGCCGACAGATATCTGTTCCAAAGATGAACTCCGGTCTTGCCTGAAACAAGGTGAACACGCTGGTCTGCACCGGCGAAGAGCACTTCGGGATATCCGTCGGCGTTACGATCCTGGAAGACCGACAGCACATTGACACCGCAGGTGGATGTTTGGGTCCAGAGTATTGCACCCGCGTTGGCACCACCTGCTTGAAACGCCGTGACCACGCCTTTGTCCGTTGCCGCAACCACTTCCGGCCAACCGTCGCTGTTTGCATCAGGCAATGCGAGCAGCGCAAGCACAGACTCTCCCAACGAGACGCTCCAAAGCACCGTTGCTTCTGTTGCTGACTGCGTGCTCAGACACAAGACCTGGCCAGAATCCAGACCCGCTAGAATTTCATCTTTGCTGTCTCCTGAGATATCGGGAAGCGACGTAAGACAGAGTACCGCATCACCAGAAGATTCATGAGTCCAGATCGGGCTGGCGTGAACCGGCAGCGCAACCGCCATGCCAAGTACAGCCAGAAAGCCAGTGAGGTAAATGCCTCTGAAAGGTGCCATGGAGTGAGACCTCCTGTGACGTTGACTTGCGTGACGTGTCAACGGTCAGTCGGAACAATATCACGATTCCGGTTACGCGTCTGGATTGTGTCAATTGCAGCAGGCAGGATGCTTAAGTCAGTCCAAACTCTCTTGACAATGGCTTGATCAGATTTCAGACTACCCCATTCGATAAAAGGGCAATAAAGGTGGACAGTCATGATCAACAGAAGACAGGCACTTCAGGCGATATCCTTGGGGATCGCCGGAAGTCTCGGTTGTGCTCAGGGCGTTCTGAATCCGGTTGGTTTGGGGAAGGGTTCTCAAATATCTGCAAAGGAAAAACCAAACATCCTGTTTGCCATAGCAGATGACTGGTCTTGGCCACATGCTGGAGTCTATGCAGATCGCGTTGTAAAGACGCCCGTTTTCGACCGTATCGCTCATGATGGGATCCTTTTCACAAATGCGTATTGCGCTGCACCAACCTGTACTGCATCCAGAGGTGCAGTTCTGTCTGGACAGGCAATTCACAGGCTTGGGGAGGGTGCCAACCTTCACAGTACACTCACTCCAGATATCCCGCTGTACACAGATTTGCTTGAGGCGAACGGCTACGCCGTTGGCATGACAGGAAAGGGTTGGGCACCAGGGAATTTCCAGGCGGGCGGGCGAACACGGAATCCTGCAGGAACGGCTTACAAAGACTTCGGCTCTTTTCTTGATCAAAAGCAGCCTGATCAGCCTTTCTGTTTCTGGTTTGGCAGCATAAATCCTCACCGACCCTATGACAGGGATTCAGGGGTTCGTTCGGGAATGTCACCCGATGCGGTCGAGGTGCCACCGTTTCTACCGGATACCCCAGAGGTGCGAAGAGACATCCTTGACTACTACTATGAAGTTCAGGCGTTCGACACCGAGGTGGGGCGACTCCTGGACACTCTGGAAGCGCGTGGCCTGTCTGACAACACTCTGATCGTGATGACCAGCGACAATGGAATGCCGTTCCCACGTGCCAAGACAACGCTCTATGGTTCTGGAACCCACATGCCTCTGGCAATACACTGGCCGGCAGGCATTCAGAATCCCGGACGGGTAGT
>JAKQFZ010000433.1 GCA_029558215.1 Candidatus Omnitrophota bacterium | reverse complement strand
GAAAAGATTTCTTCCCCCGCCCGAGTTTTGGAAAGCCCGAAGATCAATGTACTCGGTCGCCTTCAATTCAACATCGGCACAGCCTTCTCGGAAACTTCCAACCGAGGCCGTAGATTCGGCCTGTTTGTAAGAAACCGTCCGGTAATGAGTTCCGTTTTTGAAAAGACGCGACTCAGTCACATCCCCAACGGACCAAGCAAAGGAATCAAAAAGGAATCCAGCACAAGCTCGGTAAGTCCCTGGCAGCGGAGCGGTGAAGCGCCAGCTTGCTCCCGTGGTGACAGCATTGTGGGTGTCTTCAACCTTTGTCCCAAAATCGACAATCTCGGCTGTCGAGTCATCAATCGTTTGTCCCGCCGCAGTCGTGTATCTGGCTTTCACCTCTTGAGAAACTTGAGACAAAAGCCCAGAAGAGGCAGGAGTTTCTGAAGTGGCCGGGTAGTAAAGGACCGTGAACTCCAGGTCCCTGGTACCTGCCGAATCCGCGATGATACGGACAGAGGCCGAGTTGGGGTTCGGGTTGTGCCCGCCCTGGACACGGATGTCGACATCTCCAGAGCTAGTGTAATTAAAGAATCCTTTAATTGTGTAGGGCTCGTAGGAGATGAAACTGGTTCCGTAATGCAGGAGGGTTGTCCCCGAGGATTGGGACCCGTCCGAAAGCCTCAAGTAGTTGTCGTAGGTCCCGTTCACATCTCGAAACGAGGTCAAGGTGGCGATAACCAAATACCGGCCAGGCTTGTAGTTGAGACGGAAGCCAGGAATCTTGGTCGGGGCGTTGACGACCATGTTATCCGTTGTGACATAGGTCGCGGTGTTGCAATCCGTGTCTGCCGGGAAATCCGCCCAAGGGCCCGTCGAGTGGTTCCAGTCACAGCCAGCCGCTCCGGTGTACTTCACATAGCCAGCAAGGATCGGCAGGGCACTGGTGTAGGAAGCCTTTGTCGGTCTTGAGAGTTTGAAATTGTCGAGCTTGATCGTGTAGGCCGAAGCAGAAGTAGTCGCCGTGTGAAGGATCAATCGGTAACTTGTCGAATCTGTCGAAGCAAAGAATCCAATCGGCTGGTGCTGGATAGAAATTCCAGTTCCACCAAGTTTCATCTTGTAGACATCGGGCTCAATGACCTTCGCGTTTGTCACATCATAGATGTAAAAAATCTGGTCTGAATCAGTCGGCGAAGCACCCTCCGTCCCGGAGTTGTAAGTACCAGAGACAAGCTCCACATCCAAATTCAGTTGGAGGTAGTTTCCCCGATCTTTCCGATCAATCGTAAAGTCAAAGGCAACACCAGCTCCTTGGGTGTTGGCCGCTGCCTTGGTGATAAGAAAGCTATGGCCGCCAGAAAGGGGGTTCGTTGCCGATACCGTCCAAGTCAGATCCGAGGTGGGGCTTCCTGCAATCCCGTCAGTCGGACGAGAGCCTGAATCAACATACCTCGTCCACCCAAGGACTGATTTGATTTCCGCGTCCGGATTTTTCTGGAGGTAGTTCTTCTCCACCGCTGCGCCGGGAAACGTATCCCCGGTGACGACTCGGCCCTGGGCAAAGGCTGTCCCACTTGCCAGAATAAGGGCCGAAACAATTCTGAAAAACTTCTTCATTTCCATTCTCCGCTCCTTTGATGCTCTTAGTTACTGCGGTACTCTTCAACCCAGTTGGTTCCATCCCAACTAAGGGCCAGGGTGTCGTCTTCCGCTCCGATCCAATCTCCATTCAAGACAAGACCGTTTCCATCGACCAAGGTCAAGGTTTGGTCGGCGTTTCTTGACCGCAGGATGATCTCTTGGCCAACCTCATAGCCAGCCGAGATCTGCGGGTTGGCCGTCACCGTGACATGGCCGCCGCTTCCTTGGACAAATTGCTGTGTCCTGATGTCGGTAGC
>JAKQFZ010000432.1 GCA_029558215.1 Candidatus Omnitrophota bacterium | reverse complement strand
CTTGCGGTCACGAAACTCCTCCTGCTTGCCGACGTTCCACGACTCAACAGGGCGAATGTATCCAACCACTCTGGAATAGATTTCGCATCTAGTCCTCTCCTCTGCTGGAATAACAGTCCCGTCGTCAAGGATCAGGTTTCCGTTCTCGTCTTCCGTTCTCCGAAACTTACCCATCTAGGACACGTCCTATTTGGTGTTCGGTTCCTACCCAGACAGGAGTTTCGCCAAGACTTTCACCTTGGTCAGAGCTCCCATGGCAATAGGCTGTCACCGCCGAACTGGCGGCCAACTTCTTCAGATTGATCGCTGCGTTCAGGTCCCTGTCCAACACCAACCCGCAAGTATCACAGCGATAGGTCTTCTCACCCAAAGGCAGTTCCTCTTTGACCGCTCCACACTGCGAACAGGTCTTTGAGGACGGATAGAACTTGGGTGCCTTGATAACGGGGATGCCTGCCCACTCAGCCTTATACTTGATCTGCCGGTTGAACTCGGCCATGGCCGCGTCGGAGATAGCTTTTGCAAGGCAGTGGTTCTGCATCATCCCGGCCACGGTCAACGTCTCGATCACAATAGTCGCTGGCTGCTTGGCTATCACAGCCGACGTGGCTTTGTGGATCGCGTCGCTTCTCAGGCAAGAGATACGGTAATGCTGACGGGCCAGCCGGTCAACCGCCTTTTGGCGGTTATGTGAGCCTTTCCGTTTCCGGCCAACGGCCTTCTGTAGCAGTCGCTCCCGGTGCTCTGCTTGTCGGAGTGCGTTGGGATTCTCAAATACCGTCCCGTCAGACAGTGTCGCAAGGTGCCGGATCCCAACGTCTATTCCGATAACATTCCCGTCCTTGGGTTTCGGATCAGGGATCTCTTCCTCGACTTGGATTGAGACGAACCAGCGACCTGCCCTCTCTGAAACGGTGGCCCTCGTGATTTTAGCATTTATCGGGAGATAGCCATGTTCTTTCAGCCGCAGCGCGCCGAGTCGGGGAAGCTGAATGGTCCGCTCTGTGACCCGAATACTACCAGTCAGCGCGAAACTACCAATCCCCCGCTTGCGGCTCTTGAACTTCGGGAAGCCGTTCTTCTTCGCCCCGTTCTTGCAACGTCGAAAGAAATTCTGATATGCTTGATCTAGGTTCCGTAATGCCTCTTGGGGGGCGCACTTACTCACTTCGTATAGCCAGTGAAAGTCAGTCTTCTTTAGCGCGACTAGCTCCCGATGGAGATCAATAGCAGTCAACGCCGTTTCCCCATTCTTCCAAGCCTCCATTTTCCGGGCAAGGCCCCAGTTCCAAGCGAAACGCGCCGCCCCAGCATGGCGAAGCAACGCTGAACGCTGTCTGTCATTCGGGTCAAGCTCGGCCTTATAGGCTCGCCGTCGGATCACTTTGTGGCCTCCAACGCTTTCAATGCTTTATTCCCCTCTTGTCAACGAACTATGCCCTGCACTCCACTGCGTGCCCCACTGCCCTCTCAATCCATTCGATAATTGGCCACCCGCCTGGGACGTAAGGAATGACCACAACGAGCACTCCGGAGTCTTCGCTCGATGAATGGGCTGCCCAGTGCAGCGTCATCCCCTTCAGTGTTATCAGAGGCCAGTCTCTCATCACGACCCGCTCTGCCCACTCCTTCTCCTTTGGCAACCATGCAGCCGCGAGAGACAGTGCCATCTTCTCTGCATCGGGCTTCCGACACGAGATTCGCACGTTCGGAGCGGGGCGCATTATTCTGTTA